>JAPLUP010000463.1 GCA_026397575.1 Candidatus Zixiibacteriota bacterium | reverse complement strand
ACAGAAATAGCACCGACCGCGAAATTGTCGCTTTGCCACCATGCAATAGCGCGACTTGGTAGGCCGCTTGATAGTATTCCGAGCTTGCCGTTTTGAAGTACTTTCCAACTGAGCAATTGGGCTGCTGCAGCCATCCGAACGGGTTGTGCGGATCTTCCAGCAATAAGTCGGTCACCGTCGGACCGTTGTGTACCGCCGCTGAACGATAGCGATTGCGCTTTTCGAGATCGGCAGTGTACACGCAAGTTCCGGGATCGATAATGAAGTTGTCGGCGCCGACAGAAATATCAAGATGCAGCATATCGGCATGTGAATGAGGAGAATCGCCGTATCCAGAACTGCCGCATTGAAGCAATGAGTACATTCCCGCTTTCGAGTGTGAGACGATGATCCCCGCACCAACAAGATGAGATGACTCTTTCACGGCGGGTCTGACAGGCGAGTTGCTCGCTGTCTCGCCGCAAAACCAGAAACTATCGACAAATGTACTCGTTGTCCCATGAGAAAGCAGCGCTCGGCAAGCATCCAGCAACGGTCGGAAATCGGATGCCGGCACACGACTCAGGAAAAAGAGGCGGCCGCCGTCCTCATCGCCGATATGCGGCCAAGCGCCATCAGGGCGCTGTAAGCTCGTCAGCACGTCAACCCCTTGCTGGAGCCGTTCGTGAAAGCGCGTTTCCAGCGAGATATTACGCTGCTTGCAAAGGGCCACAAGTGACAGCAAGAATTCGATGGCATAGCCGTGATAAGCTGTAGACAACTCCGCGTGCATGCCATCCATCGTGAACTGGCGATCCAGCTCCGCCAGAAGAGTATCATGTCCGAGTTGTTGCCAGAGGTGAGCATCTTGGAACTCTGCAAAGAGAATGCCGGCGATAAAGATCGCGTATGCTTCTCCAAGGAGATGTGTGTTCGGAGAGAAATACCTTGACAGGTGATGACGAACGAAGTCAGCACAGGTATATATAAGTCTATAGAGGTCTCCCGCATATTCGTTGGTCAACGACGGTGAGTCTTTGAAAAACCAGATACCCCAGGCCAGCGCATGTATGCGAAAGGCGGATTCGAGCGCCGAGCAGAAGTTGACGCCATGATAATCACGATTTTTCCGGCGCCAGTCATGCACCAACTCAAAAAACTTGCGCGGGTATTTCTCATCGACGGTGAGCAAATACGCCTGCCCAAGGTCATAGACAAATTGAAAGCGAGAGATTTCCCAGACGATTTTCGAATCGCCCGCGACCGACGGATCGAGATAGTCGATGTCGCCATAAAAACACTCCGGTGCGGTGACTTTGTGAATCGGGTCGTAGTTCCAACGCGGTGGGTCGCCGTAAGAGATGAATCCCAGATTGAAGACCGGAAAGCGATTGGCTACGATGTGATCCGCCGCAGCAATAATTCGGTGGCGCTCTGAAGGCAAGACAGCTTCGACATATTCTCTGAACCTGTTCCGCAAAGCGAAGCCCGGCATAAATTCCGTATCTGCGTGCCCCCGCAGAGCGCCGACAAAATCAACTCGCTTATCGCCCGATGCAAAGCGATGAAGAAAGTCCTTCGTGAAGATGGTGTCAAAACCGCTCGCATCGAACGCCGACTGACCGGTATTATAGATGCGCCGTTCTTCGCGACGACGCCATTCTTCGCGCCAACGGTCGGCAAGCTCACTAAACTGACCGGAGGCCAGTTTCTTAACAAGTTTCCCAATCTGGTCAGCGCGCATCAACCAACTCCCGGTATGCATTCGCCCACTGCCATTTGACTCGCTGCCAACTGCATTCTTGTGCAAAAGCACGCCCGCCCTCGATAATCTTTTGCCGCAAGTCAGCATTGTCGATTGCCTCACCAAGTGCCGCAGCAAGAGCATTGACATCGCGAATCGGCGCCAACAGCCCGCTTTCGCGATCACGAACGATATAGGGAATGCCTCCGGCATCGGTCGTAACTACCGGCAGTCCGGCATAAAAAGCCTCGATGAGGGCAACCGGCATATTGTCGATCACTGAGCTATTGAGAAAGATGTCAGCCTCTTGAAATAGCTCAGGCATCTGCGTGCGTTCAACGCGCCCCGTGAAAGTGACGTCTTGGATGTTGAGATCGCGCACCAGAGATTTGAGGCGGCGCTCATCTGAACCATAGCCTGTAATAGTCAGAGTGGCGGCGCTGTACTTGGACTTGACTGCTGCATAGGCGCGAATTGATGTCTCGATATCATAGAGAGGTTCCAGATTGCGAGCGACCAGAATGTGTGGAGTCACGACCCGGCGCTCGCGATACTGGAAGGCATCAAAATCGGAAATGTTGAAGATCGATTCGGCGTGGAAACCAAACTTGCCGAAGACGTCAACCAGATAGCCTGACGGGACTATGATTTTGTCCGCCAAACGAATGATCCAAAATACGCTCTTCCCCCAACGCATGAAATGATCCTCCGCTTCACCTGACCGATAATTCAGGATCCTTTTCTTGCGATAGAGCGTCGCGATCAACAACGCCGGCGTCGGCGCCAGGATGAATGAGAAATATGACGCAGAGAAAATATGAATCACGTCATATCGCCAGACCTTGAACAGCAGCGAAGCGACATAAAAGATCGAAACAATTAGCGTGCGAATATACTTGACGCGAGTCAAGTATCTGAGAGGCCCCCAGGGAACTGGGTTGATCGGCAGGAGATGGACATCCACACCCTCCGCACGCAGATTGTGCAGCAGTAGATCGGCCTGCACCGCCTGTCCCCCCAAGATTGCCAGCGACGGTGCAACTATAAGCACTTTGACGCCACTCAGAGTTCTGGCTATCGACTCAGTCTGCATTTGAACCGCATTCGCAAATGACATAGCGATACTTCCCCGATGGATCATAACGAAGCTGCGAAACCGGTTCATAGGTGACAGTGACCGCACCTCCGAGAGCTTCCCGAATGCGTTTTGCGAAGGCGTCTCGCGCCGGCTCGGGTATTCTGTCCGAGGTTAGATGCCTGACGATCAGGGATGTCGGCGTCGTCTGCACCACCTGCACCCGCAGGCGAACTCCCGAGGTGTGCAGCGCATTGACAATCACCAGTCCCTCTACCCGCGAGCCATCCGGTCGAGTGATCATGTCCACAATAC
>JAPLUP010000257.1 GCA_026397575.1 Candidatus Zixiibacteriota bacterium | reverse complement strand
GAGGAAACCGCTACCACATCTGCAAGAGGTGGAGACTGAGAGCAAATGTCTTCCTTGTTTATCTTGTGCCAAATGGGGAGTATCACTTTTGCGCTACCAAGAGTCTCCCGTGCTACAAGGCCACCGAGTTCTCGTTGAGGCCATTGCTTAGAGAAGAAATTCGGACTGAGCACTACAATTCCGAAACGCGACCGAGAGAGTCCAATGTCTATTGATCTGCTCAGACTGTCTCCCATCTGCAGCGTGAATTCATCGTACCATACAAACAAGTGATGGGTCTCCAACAGAGCCGCGAGCGGTCTAACCAGATCGTCTTTGTCTTCACTTGCGTGGCAGATGAAAATGTCGTAGAGCATGCCCATTTGAGACAAATATACACATACTTCCATCTTCGTGAAATCACAATCGAGCTTCTGACTACAACTATCTGGCGTGCGGGTGAGTATAGAAGCCTGATAGCGCTGTCGTAAGCCCCAATTTCGATTAAAGCCACAGCGAAATTTGTCCAAATATCCGTTTGACACCCCCCTGCAACTCCCCTATTTTCCACGAGTCTTTGAAAGGAAGGTTTGCTTAATGGAAAGTGTAGGTATAGCCAAGAAAACTTGGGCTTTTCTACCTGTAGGGTTCTTCTCACGTTCGATCGGCAAAAAGATGGTTGTAGCAGTCACCGGTGTGGTGCTGTTGGGGTTTATCACCGGCCACATGGTTGGGAACCTGCAGGTCTTTATCGGACAGGAGGCAATCAACAGGTACGCCGCGTTTCTTCAGGGGTTGGGCGAGCTGCTCTGGTTGATTCGCGCGTTTATGGCGGCCACGTTGATACTGCATGTCTGGTTTGCCGTGCAACTTAAACTGGAAAACTGGGCGGCGCGACCAAAGCGATATGAGCACAACGCCACAGTGCAAGCGACCTTGTCCTCACGGACAATGATCTGGACGGGATTGCTGATCGGCGCCTTCGCTGCCTATCACCTACTTCACTTTACGTTTATGTCCCTTCACCCGGAGTACAAAACACTGGAAGATCATCTGGGGCAGCACGACGTCTACTCGATGGTGATCCTCGGCTTCAAGAATCCGGCGATCTCGATTTTCTATGTGATCATGATGTTTGCTCTGGCCTATCATCTGAGCCATTCCGTGCAAAGCATGTTTCAGACCCTGGGATTGAACAACGACCAATATGACGGTGGTCTTCGCCGTCTGGCACTGGCAGTTGCCGGTATTCTCTTCGTTGGCT
The DNA here is from genome assembly GCA_026397575.1 of Candidatus Zixiibacteriota bacterium. Lineage (GTDB taxonomy): Bacteria > Zixibacteria > MSB-5A5 > CAIYYT01 > CAIYYT01 > CAIYYT01. The sequence goes on along the minus strand of JAPLUP010000257.1, from coordinate 2,899 downwards.
ACACCGCAATTCCGGCGGCAGTATTACTCGATATCCTCAAACTCTCGGCGGGGGTGAAATAATGGCAACTCTTGATTCGAAAGTCCCTTCAGGACCAATCACTGAGAAGTGGGACAAACATAGATTCGATATGAAGCTGGTTAACCCGGCTAACAAACGCAAATACTCCGCGATCGTCGTCGGTTCCGGCTTGGCGGGCGCCTCCGCAGCGGCATCATTGGCAGAGTTGGGCTATCAGGTTTCCTGTTTCTGCTATCAGGACAGCCCGCGCCGCGCCCACAGCATTGCCGCGCAAGGTGGCATCAACGCCGCCAAAAACTATCCGAATGACGGTGACAGCATCTGGCGGCTTTTCTACGATACGGTCAAGGGCGGCGATTTCCGCGCCCGCGAGGCTAATGTCTATCGGTTGGCGCAGGTCTCAGGAGAGATCATCGATCAGTGCGTGGCGCAGGGTGTACCCTTCGCGCGCGACTACGGCGGTCTGCTCGACAACCGCTCTTTCGGCGGCGCGCTCGTGTCGCGAACATTCTATGCCAGAGGTCAGACCGGACAACAGCTTCTGCTCGGCGCCTACTCGGCGCTATCGCGACAGATCGGTCTGGGTACCGTCAAGATGTTTTCGCGCACCGAAATGCTCGATCTCATCGTAGTTGATGGCCGCGCCAGAGGCATTGTGACACGCGACATGATCACCGGCAAGATTCAATCGTATGCGGCGGATGCCGTGATCCTCGCTACCGGTGGTTACAGCAATGTCTTCTTCTTGTCGACGAACGCCATCGGCTGCAACGCCACCGCCACTTATCGGGCTTACAAACGGGGCGCGATGTTCGCCAACCCCTGCTATACGCAAATTCACCCGACCTGTATTCCGGTTTCGGGCGAACATCAGTCAAAACTAACTCTCATGTCCGAATCGCTGCGTAACGACGGTCGCATCTGGGTGCCGCTTAAGACCGGTGAAAAGCGCGCCGCCAATGATATTCCGGAAACGGAACGCGACTACTATCTCGAACGCAAGTACCCAAGTTACGGTAATCTTGCGCCGCGTGATATCTCCTCCCGCGCTGCCAAGCAGGTTTGCGATGAGGGACGTGGTGTCGGCGACACCGGCAAAGGCGTCTACCTTGATTTCCGGGATGCGATTAATCGTCTCGGCGAAAACGTCATTCGCGAGCGCTATGGCAATCTCTTCGATATGTACGAACGCATCACCGGCGAAAATCCATACAAGGCTCCGATGCGGATTTATCCGGCGTTGCATTACACCATGGGTGGTCTCTGGGTTGATTACAATCTCATGAGTAATATCCCCGGACTGTTTGTTCTCGGTGAGGCCAATTTCTCCGACCATGGCGCCAATCGACTTGGCGCCAGCGCGCTGATGCAGGGTCTGGCTGACGGCTATTTCATCATTCCTTACACGATTGGTGATTTCTACGTTCGCAGTGGCGTGTCGAAGGTTACGACCGATCACGACGAATTCAAGAAAGCCGAAGCAGAAGCAACCGACCGGATGAAGAAGTTGCTGACGCTCAAAGGCAAACGGACGGTGGTTGACATCCATCGTCAACTGGGCAAAGTGCTCTGGGAGGGTTGCGGCATGGGGCGCAACGAAGCTGGGCTGAAGAAAGCGCTGGCCGAGATTCCCGTAATCCGCGAAGAATTCTGGAAAAATGCGATTGTCACCGGTGGCAATGAGGAGATCAATCAGGCGCTCGAACGCGCCGGAAGAGTCGCGGATTTCTTGGAATTTGCCGAACTGATGGTTTACGATGCGTTGATGCGTCGCGAATCTTGCGGCGGTCATTTCCGTGAAGAGAGTCAGACCAAAGAAGGTGAGGCGCTGCGCAACGACGCCGAATACAGCTATGTATCGGCATGGGAGTACACCGGTGTCGGCAAAACACCCACTCTCTACAAAGAACCCCTGACCTTCGAGAACGTCCTGCTGGCGGAGAGGAGCTACAAATGATGAATCTGAAACTGAAAGTCTGGCGCCAGAAGCATGCTCAGGATAAAGGTAAGATCGTCGATTACGATGCGAAGAATGTCAGCCCCGACATGTCGTTCCTTGAGATGCTGGACATCGTCAACGAAGAATTGCACATGCGGCATTTTAAGGATGGCGACACCATCTTCATCGAGCCGTGGCACGCGCGTGCTTTCCCGGTAATGAAAGATCTAATCGTTGATCGCTCGGCGCTGGATAAGATCATTCAGGCAGGTGGGTTTGTCTCCGTCGATACGGGGGGTTGCCCGGATGCCAACTCGCTCCCCATTGCCAAAGACGATGCCGAGGATGCTATGGATGCCGCTGCCTGTATCGGTTGCGGCGCTTGTGTGGCGGCCTGCAAGAACGCGTCGGCAATGCTGTTTGTCTCCGCCAAGGTCGGGCATTTCGCCAAACTGCCGCAAGGCAAAATCGAACGTGAACGGCGGGTGCAGGCGAAAATCAGCGTCCGATTTATCGCCTTGATGAATCGGGAGTATCTGCGCACGATCAACCATCTCGGAAGGAAAAAGGCCGCCAGCGGCTCCTAACCTGCACCGACATACAATTAGCACAAGAGCCTGAATCCCCGCGAAAGTGGGGATCAGGAGGGCAGGGGAGACGTGTGCCCATTCGGTAGGGGCATGGCGTGCCGTGCCCGAAAATTCGAGCGCACACGGAGGCACACACCCAGAAGGGGAGAGGTTACAATATAGCGCGAATAATGCTATTCGCGATGTCAAAGAACAGGCGAACCTCGACCAGCGTTTTCCGTGGTGGATGAACGGTCTGTGCGGTCTCGCTGTGTCGTTCGAAGATTGTCCAGGGTCGCCGTTTTCGCGGGAATGGCCGGCGCCGCTGACACGCACTCCTGGCTATTAACCAAGGCACGGACAGGACAAG
>JAPLUP010000320.1 GCA_026397575.1 Candidatus Zixiibacteriota bacterium | reverse complement strand
CCCGTATCTCCATCCCGACGGCAAGCGGCTGGCATTTTGCACCAATTATGGCGGCTCGATACGAGAGTTCGATATCTATCTCATCAATGTTGATGGCACGGGCCTGGAGCGAGTAAGCTACAATCCGACATTTGATGGCTTCCCAATGTGGTCTCAAGACGGCAAGAAGTTCGTGTTTTGCTCCAACCGCGACAATGAACAGCCCGGCGAAACTAACGTATTCATCGCCGATTGGGTGGACTAAGCGGCAAATAGCATTTTCCACTTGGGAATAATCTTTGCAGTGATATATTCCCGCTGTGGACGTGAAAGAAAATTTCAAGGGCAATCTGTCGTTGCTGGCGGAATTCTGGCGCTTTGTTCGCTATCGCAAGCGCTACTGGTTAATTCCGTTCTTTGCGGTCATTTTCTTGCTGGCAGTGTTTATCGTCCTGACCGAAAGCAGCGCCTTTGCGCCATTCATTTATTCACTCTTCTAGGCAAGGCAGGTATGAAAGCATGAAGACGTCCAAAATCATCCTGGCAATTCTGATCACGATAGCGCTGTTGGTTGTCGCTCGCCGTGCTTCGCAAAGACAGGTTCCGGTAGTAATAGAGACGACAACTTACGGCGAATTGACCCTCAGCCATTCGTGCAACCATGTCTTCAAAGGAGACAATACAACTGCCGACTTGGATGTGACTGTCAATGGCGGATTGCTCCCTGAGGATGCCGTCATCGCGCTATACTACGAGCCGCGGACGACGGACGCAACTGAGACAGGCAATCGTGCAGCGCGAGTGGAGGCAATCACGATTCCGGGGCACAGTCTGGTTTATCGGGTTGCGGTACCAAACCAAGGCCGGGGAACCGAATTTTCATATCACTTCCAATTGGAGGATGCCGCTGGAGTTGGAAGAGTGCTAGCCACAATTCCCGTCGAAGAAAGCAAAGACAAGCCAAAGCAACTCTGGTTTAGGTTTGAGGGCCCTCGTTCCGTCGTGCTCCTGATCGCTCACATCCTCTGCATGTTCGGCAGTTTTTTGCTGATGGTCATGGTGATTCTTACCGCCTTTGAAGACGTAAAGAACAATGCAGTGAGAATTCGTCTTGGCAAACAGACCCTGTGGGCAACAATAATCCTCTTCCTCGGGACTTTTCCGATTGGCATCTGGTTGGAATATCAGGTCTATGCGACCTACTGGACGGGAATTCCTTTAGGACGCGACATCACCGATTCCAAAGCGCTGGTAATCTTCATCTATTGGCTGGTTATGCTCTACTTGCTAAGGGGTTCGGCTCTGACCGGCGATCCTCGCAAGGATGTAATTGGCATTACAGCAGCCCGCTGGGTAGCGGTTGTCGGCGTCGTGCTGTCGCTGGCGCTGTATCTAATACCGCACAGTTCCGGTAATTTTTAGAATCGGGCATGCCTTCGCGCCAGACCAATCGCTACGTGCTCTTCAGCATCATCAGCATGTCTGTGATTCTCCTCATGGCCGAAGGCACCCTGCGTCTAGGGGGTATCAGTCCTCGCGTTGACAATCCCTTCTTCATGTTGGTTCGAGTCTTCGAATATCCAGACTACTTTCAGAGAGACCACTCCCTCTTTTGGCGCCTGCGACCTAATATCAAGGAAGGAACTGAGTTTCTGGTGCCCGGGTCGTACCGCACGAATTCGTTGGGATTGAGGGGAGACGAAGTGTCGCTCTCGGCTGACAACAGTCGAACGCGCATCGCCTGTTTTGGCAATTCCTGTACTTTCGGGTGGCGACTGCAGGAAGAGGAAACGTACGAACAGCAGTTAGAGCGAAAGTTGAACGCTCAAGTCGGTGCAGCGCGGTTTAAGGTTTTCAATTGCGGCGTACCGGGTTATTCCACCTTCCAAGGGTTTCGGATGCTGCGGGAGTTCTTGCCGATCCTGAAACCTCAAATCGTGACCATTTGCTACGGTTGGAATGACCACTGGGCGGCTGGGTTCGATATTGAGGACAAAGATCAGCGGACGGCGCCACAGTGGGTGCTGAACGCGCAGAACCTTTTGTCCGAAAGCTATTTATACCGCAGTATCAAATGCTTGCTGCTGGCGAAGTATGAGAAGACAAAGCAGTATCACTTCGACCGTCAGTCGGTGCGCTACCGGGTGTCGCTGGATGATTTTGCCGTTAACCTTAGCGACATCATTGCATTCTGCAGGTCGAACGGAGTTGAGCCGATCTTGCTCACCACTCCGGTTGGTGACGCTGACCCTGGCGTTATCAACGCAATGGAGAGCTATCACGAGCGCTACAACCAAACCGTGCGGCGGATTGCCGACGAACTAACAGTGCCATTGGTCGACGCCGCCACGCTGTTTCTAGACCATCCGCAGTACTACGACAATCCCAAAGCCGATTTCATCCATTACAACGCCAAGGGAGCCGAGCGAATCGCCACGGCATTGGCTGAGACAATCGAGAGTTGGCGCAGAGATTAGGTCGCGAG
>JAPLUP010000192.1 GCA_026397575.1 Candidatus Zixiibacteriota bacterium | reverse complement strand
TTGTACTTGGCAGCCGTCTGAACCACTCTGGCCGAAGGACGCGCGTGTAACCCTAACTTATTCGCAATCTTAACCGTTTTAGAAGCCAAGTTCAAATCCTTTTACGGTTCGCGCAAAAAAAGTTTCCCCGGTAGTTGTCGGACCAATCCCGCCATTTCCAAACTGAAAAGAGATGAAAGCACTTCGGCCACCGGCTTGCTGAGTTGCTGCGAAAGCGCGTCGATCTGCTGCGGCTGACTACTTAGTGAGTTATATACAGCCAACTCATTGTCCGGAAGCTCCGGCAGCGGTCGGGCTTTCACCTCCAGCTTGTGGTCCGGGTGATACCCCAAGGCGAGCAACACATCTGCCGGTGAAGTGACAGGTATTGCGCCCTGTTTCAACAGTTCGTTAGTACCGGCGGAAGCTGCCGAATTGATGTTCCCCGGTACGGCAAAGACCTCGCGATTCTGGTCGATGGCATGCTGTACCGTCAACAGCGCTCCCGACATTCTGCCTGCTTCGACTACGACGACACCTTTTGACAAACCGGAAATGATGCGATTGCGTGTAGGGAAATTGAATTTGTCCGGTTTTAATCCAAAAGGAAATTCGGTGACAACCGCACCGGAAGCAGATATTTCGTTGTACAGCGCTTCATTTTCTGGCGGGTAAATGATGTCCAGTCCACACCCGAGCACGGCAATGGTCCTGCCACCGGCTTTCAAAGCGCTCCGATGAGCGCAAGAGTCAATTCCTCTTGCCAGTCCCGAGACAACAGTCATTCCAACATCCACGAGACCACGAGCCAGTTGTTCGGTGATTTGTCTGCCGTAAGCGGTGCAGACGCGGCTGCCGACAATCGCAATGGCGTCTCGATCGACGGCGATCAGGTTACCCCTGATCAGCAGGAACGGCGGCGGAGCATAGATCCGCTTGAGTGGCTCTGGATAGGCGTCATCCAAAATGGTAATCATCCGCGCACCCGATTTGTCGAGGGTGGCAAGCTGCTTCTCGGCTTCCTCCCAATCGACTTGCGTCTTGAGGGACTCGACAACCTTTTCACCGAAATCGGGAATCCGTTTCAGTTCTGTAATCGATGCTTCCAGTGCTGCCTGCGGTGAGCCAAAGCGTTTGACCAACACGGTGTAGCGCAAAGTGCCGATATTGGGTACGGTCTGTAATGCGAACCAGTAAAGGCGGGGATCATCAGAGTGAGGCATGTCCGGCTTTCTTTGTCTGCTCGAGTTTCTTCCACAGGCGCTTGGCAGCGGCAGCGATATTGGTCTTCTCAAGTGCCGAAATTGGCAGCGTGTTACGATCAATCGACCGCTTCAGTTGCTCCAGCTTTTTCGGTGTCAGAGCATCGATTTTGTTGAGCAAGACGACTTCGGCACGATTCAACAATGTTGGATCATATGCGCCCAATTCCTCCTTCAGCGAGGCAAAATGACGCTCGTAGTTTTTGTCCGACACATCAAGAATAAAGCAGAGTACTCGCACTCGTTGGATATGACGGAGAAACTGGAATCCCAACCCCTTGCCTTTGTGCGCTCCCTCGATGATGCCCGGGATATCGGCCACTGTGAAGGATTTATGTTTGTCACTGTGAACGACCCCAAGGTTCGGAGTCAGGGTTGTAAACGGGTAGGACGCAATTTTGGGTTTCGCGGCCGATATCGCCGCGAGGAATGTCGATTTGCCTGCATTTGGATAGCCAACCAGACCGACATCAGCAACCAGCTTGAGTTCGAGAATCACTTCCTTTTCCGTGCCGGGGCGTCCCGGATCGGCGTAACGCGGAATCTGATTTGTCGGTGACTTGAAATGATTATTGCCGCGTCCCCCGATCCCACCGCGACAAACAATATACTCCTCGCCTTCAGCAGCGAGATCACAGAGAATCTCTTCCGTGCCTCGATCACGTACGATAGTGCCTGGTGGCACTTTGATTCGCAAATCCGTCCCGCCCAGACCGCTGCGAAGTGCTATGCTACCCGGATCGCCGCTTCTCGCATGGAACAGTTTACGGTGCGTGAAGTCGCGCAAGGTGTTCAGGTTGGAGTCGACGACGAAAACAATGTCGCCGCCTTTACCACCATCACCGCCGTCGGGACCCCCTTTCGGGACATACTTCTCATGTCGGAAGCTGACCTTGCCGGGTCCGCCGTTGCCAGACCTGACTGCGATCTCACAAAGATCAACAAAGCGTAGCATAGCTTAAAATAATAGCGGAAAGATAGCCAAAAAGCTAAGGCAAAATGCCCCGAGTCGTGGGGGACGTCGTGGAATCGGACATCAAGGAATTGAGGAGGGAATCTCTACGGATGAAGGTGGATTCGTAACTAATTCACAGACAAGGCATTATGCCATGTCCGTAGGTCGCACGATATACCACAATATTCACAATGTCAAAGAACAAGCGGGCCTAGGCCGGTGGCTCCCGCGGGCGGATGGTTGGCCTGTTTGACCTTGGGTTGCCGATCGTGTTTTGATATTCGATTCGCGCCGGTGTCTTAATACTGGATTCCAGCTTTCGCTGGAATGACAATCCCAACGGGATAAACAGGTACGGGCGAACGAAGTGTCCCCATGGGGAAAACACGTGCGACAACGACAGGATCAAGACATCCGTCACAATTGCCAAAGAGCTGGAACGGGTTGCGGGGAAAAGGGGACGCTCCTCCATTGAGTCATCGATCCCGACGAAGGCGGGACAGACGTTCGCTATTGTAGCGAGGTCGATCGGACTCGCGGTTGTCACGATACGCTCTATTACTAGGTTCCGGATGACGGTGTAGATCATTCAGAGGAGACGAAAGCACCTGATCCGTTCGAAGACCCATCACAGGAAGATGGGGCACCGGCGCTTTGATGTGGTGACATGTGGACAGGCAGGAATGCCTATCCTACCATCTTGTCGGACAACCCACAGCAAGGGGACTGTTGAAAAAGTCCTTTGGCAGAGGGGTTGAGTTATTTTGTATGGGTTTATGCAAACAAAGAAGAGACACGAACAGACAGAGATGATGATTTTGCCGGCG
>JAPLUP010000021.1 GCA_026397575.1 Candidatus Zixiibacteriota bacterium | reverse complement strand
AGAAGTTTAAGGCGGAAGTGTACATTCTGACGAAGGAAGAGGGAGGTCGTCACACGCCGTTCTGTAACGGTTCTCGTCCGCAGTTTTACTTTAGGACGACGGACGTGACGGGGAATGTGAAGCTCCCGGAAGGGGTGGAGATGGTGATGCCGGGCGACAACGTGGCGATAGAAGTGGAGTTGTTGCAGCCGATTGCGATGGAGAAGGAATTGCGGTTTGCCATTCGTGAGGGTGGTCGCACCGTCGGCGCGGGTGTCATTTCGGAAATCATTGAGTGAGGATGAGGCACCATTTGCTCGGCCACGCGTTGGAATCAGATCTAAGCATGGCTGTTGGAAGTAGCACTATCGATAGACACTTTGGAGGCGTTGCCAAGGCAGAAGGAAACCGGATAGGCCAGTAGTTCAATGGTAGAGCGCCGGTCTCCAAAACCGGAAGTTGGGGGTTCAAGTCCCTCCTGGCCTGCCAGATATAAAGAAGTGTAGAGAAGATATGAGCATTAAGCAGAAGATCGTAACATACTACGAAGAGACCGTAGTGGAACTCAAGAAAGTTGCTTGGCCCACTAAGGACGAAGTCCGCGGTTCTACTTTCGTAGTTATCATTACGTCCATCATTCTGTCCGCCTTTGTATTCGTAGTAGACAGATTGCTAAGTTTGGCCGTAAGCTCGTTTTTAGGTTGATTCATGGCGAAGAATTGGTACGCAGTACATACTTATTCGGGGCAGGAACAGAAAGCCAAGCGGCATCTGGAAAAGACGATTGCCACCGAGGGCTTGTCCGAGAAATTCGGACAAGTTCTGATTCCTACCGAAGAAGTCACCGAGATGAAAATGGGAAAGCGGGCAACAACGACGAAAAAGTTTCTGCCGTCCTATCTTCTTATCGAAGTTGAGCTTGACAAGATTCTCCAGCAGGTCATCATCGACACTCCGGGAATCACCAACTTTGTCGGTTCCGGCGGGAAACCGTCGGCGCTTCGAGCGGATGAAGTCAACCGCATGGTCGGCAAGATGGATAGCAAGCGGGAAGTTGAAGTGGACGAGGTCCCCTGGCGTGCCGGGGATCAGGTAAAAGTGATCGACGGTCCGTTCGCTGATTTCACGGGATTTGTGTCCGAGATAAACATTGAGCGTAAGAAAGTCAAAGTAATGGTTTCCATTTTCGGGCGTCCAACTCCCGTGGAGCTTGATTTTCTGCAGATAGAGTCAGTTTAGGAGGAGTTCGCACAGTGGCTAAGAAGATTACGGGTTATATAAAGTTGCAGATTCCCGCGGGCAGCGCCACCCCTGCTCCGCCTGTCGGTCCGGCTTTGGGACAGAAGGGCGTCAACATCATGGAGTTCTGCAAGGCGTTTAACGCCCGGACTCAAGATCAAGCAGGGCTGGTGATTCCGGTAGTCATTACCGTGTTCGCAGATAAGACATTCACGTTTATTACCAAGACTCCACCCGCCGCAGTGTTGCTGCTCCGTGCGTCGAAGCTCCAAAAGGGTTCCGGCGAACCTAACCGCAACAAAGTTGGCAAGGTGACGCAAGCGCAAGTCAAGGAAATCGCCCAATTGAAAATGGTCGACCTTAATGCGGCAACGCTGGAGACGGCAATGAGTATGGTCGCCGGTACCGCCCGCAGTATGGGTCTGGAGGTGGAAGGTTAGTTATGGCAGTTGGCAAAAAGTATAAGGCGGCCAAAGAGAAGATCGGCAGCGGCGTGGCATTCAATATCGATGAGGCCGTCGCCAAGGTGAAGGAAAACGCCTACGCCAAGTTCGATGAGACGGTCGAGATATCGGTTCGTCTCGGGGTCGATCCCAAACAAGCTGATCAGATGGTGCGCGGCACAGTGGCCCTCCCAAATGGCACGGGCAAAAAAGTGCGAATCCTCGTCATCACCAAGGGCGAAAAGGAACAGGAAGCTCGAGACGCCGGCGCTGATCATGTCGGCAATGAAGAGTATCTTGAGAAACTGAAAGGTGGTTGGGCGGACATAGACGTGATCGTGGCCACTCCGGACATGATGAGCAAACTGGGTCCGCTGGGTAAGATACTGGGACCACGTGGTTTGATGCCGAATCCCAAAGCTGGTACGGTGACCAATGATGTCGCCAAGGCGGTGCGAGAGATCAAGGCCGGCAAGATCGAATACCGCGTGGACAAGACCGGTAACATCGGCGTACCTATTGGCAAAGTGTCGTTTCAGCCCGAAGCGCTGGTGCAGAATGCCATGACGTTCATGGATGCCGTTGTCAAGGCCAAACCGGCCTCAGCTAAGGGCACCTATTTGAAGAATGTAGCGATCAGCTCGACGATGGGCGTGGGGCTCAAGCTCTCCACGCAGGATCTGCTGGCGCGGCTAAAATCGTAGCGAAAACGGGAGTTGTAGATAAATGCCAAACAAACAAAAAGCAGATCAAGTAGCTGCGCTCACTGAGAGGTTCCAACACGCTGCCTCGGTGGCCGTGACCGATTACTCGGGCCTGACCGTCGAAAAGGCAACGCTTCTGCGTAAGGAACTCCGTCAGAAGAACGTCGGCTATCTTGTCGCCAAAAACACGTTGCTGAAAATCGCCGCTCACCAGGCGGGTTTGAAGGACATCGACTCGTATCTCACCGGTCAGACTGCGATAGCATTCGGGACGGAAGATCCGGGGCCGATGGCGAAAGTCCTTTTCGATTTCGGCAAAACCAGCCAGAAACCCAAAATCAAGGCGATCTTTATTGAGGGACGTCTTTATTCGGGTGCGGAAATCGAGAAAATCACCAAACTACCGGGTCGGGAGCAACTGCTTTCGCAGGTGATTGGCAATATCATTGCGCCATTGCAGAATTTCATGTTCATGCTGAACGCTGTGACGCGTGATTTTGTCGGCACGGTTGAAGCGCTGAAAGAGAAGCAAAGTAAGTCACAATAGGGCTTTCGGTTTCGTTAGCACCCTCAAGGTGGCCGATCGTTTACGCACTCGCGATTGGTTTTGGAGCTTGAAGCGAATGAATTTGAAGTAAGGAGATATTGACGTGTCAGAGAAAATTACGAAACTCGTTGATGAGGTAGCCGGTTTGACCGTGATGGAGCTGGCCGATCTCTCTTCTGCGTTGCAGGAGAAGTTCGGTGTCAGCGCTGCGATGCCGATGATGGCTGGTCCGATGCCCGGCGCCGCGGCCGCTGAAGCTGCCGTTGAGCAAACAGAGTTCACAGTAATGCTGCTTTCATCCGGCGACAAGAAGATTCAGGTCATCAAGGTGGTCCGCGAGTTGACCGGCCTCGGTCTGAAGGAAGCTAAAGACTTGGTCGACAAATGCCCCAATCCGGTGAAAGAGGGAATCACTAAGGACGAGGCGCTGTCGGTGAAGGCGAAGCTGGAAGAAGTCGGCGCTCAGATTGACATTAAGTAGTTGTTGGATTTCCAGACCCGGTCTCTCAGGGGGATCGGGTCTCTTTTGTCCTAAATTTCGGGAACGTTGTCGAGTTTAGGATGTTTTCTCTTTCTTGTGGAAGGTTTTCTCCCCTCAATCAGGGGCACTGGTACTTTTCCAGGAAAAAAGCTGTCAGATTGACAATGTCAATTCTTAAAGGAGAGTGATCTCTTGGCTAAGATTACACCTCTGCAGAGGCGTTCTTACGCAAAGCTCAGTTTCGAGGCTCAAATGCCTAACCTCCTTGAGGTTCAACTTAAATCGTATGAAGAGTTCCTACAATCGCACGTTCAGTCCGATAAGCGACAGTATTTCGGATTGCAAAGGGTCTTCGGCGAAGTGTTTCCTGTCTCCGACATTCGCGCGAACTACTCCGTGGAGTTTGTTAAGTATTCGCTGGGCAAACCTCGCTACACGATCCCCGAGTGTCAGGACCGAAATATGACTTTCGCCGTCCCGCTCAAGGCCACGTTGCGGTTGCTCGCGTTCGAGTTGCCGGCAGAGGGGGAAGCGCAATCGAAAGACACGAAGAAGGATAAACCTCGCAAGGTCAAGGATGTGATTGAACAGGATGTCTACCTGGGAGAATTCCCGCTGATTACTGAACAGGGAACGTTCATAATCAACGGTTCCGAAAGGGTCATTGTCAGCCAATTGCACCGCTCTCCCGGCGTCTTCTTCGATGATGAGATCCATCCGAATGGCAAACGACTCTTTGAGGCGCGGATTATTCCCTATCGCGGTAGCTGGGTGGAAATCAATCTTGACATCAACGACATGATGTGGTTATCGAGCGACGGCCGTAAAAAGCTGCCGATCACGACTTTTCTGCGAGCCCTGGGGTACTCCAAGGACGAAGACATTCTGAAGCTGTTCTACGAGACTGAGAAGGTTTCTCTGACCAGCAAAGGTGTCGCCAAGGCGATCGGCAGACTCTCTGCGCAGTCACTGG
>JAPLUP010000172.1 GCA_026397575.1 Candidatus Zixiibacteriota bacterium | reverse complement strand
ACTCGGCGGCAAAAGCTTCATATCCGATGGTCTCCAACGTGTCGACCAGCAGGTCGGTGAGATTGGGGTCATCGTCTACAACCAGCACTTTCGTCTTCTGATTGGTCACACTATACTAATCGTGCGGTTCGCCGGAATCTTTAGCGCCGATTGTCATCTCAAGTAGGTAACGAAAAAGCGTTCATTTTGCCGCTGACGTAGCTTATCTTAAAAAGACCGATCGGCAAGCGCTTAAGCGATCTGAATACAAGGACAATAATCCGGTTCGTACTGGTAAATCTTAACAAAGGAGTGTAAGGATGAAGCGAACACGATCAGCAGGATTGCTGTTGACGGCAATCTTGTTGCTGGCAGTCTCGTCTCTTTACGCGGTCGAGCAGTCACCGCTCTTGACCGCGATGAAAACCGAGCTGGATCGCTCGGTGAAAACGCTGGGTCATGCCGACTCAGTGCCGATGTATTTCCTGAGCTATCAGGTTACCGACACGGAGAGGCGAATGATCAGCGCCGCATACGGTGCGATTACCACGGATGATCACTCGCGCTCGCGTATCCTCGATATGGACCTGCGCTGCGGCGATTACCGACTCGACAACACTCGCGAGATTCGCGGCAGCTACGATTTCAACTTCTCTAATGGCGGGCCTACGATGTTGCCATTGCAGGATGACGAAAAGGCGATCCGCACTGCTATCTGGGAAGCGACCGACAACGAATACAAGACACTTCGGCGGATTTCTCCGTCGAAAAACCGAATGTCTTTGTCGGCTCGACGGTCGCCATCACTTGCGACACTGCGGCCTGGGAAACCCGATTGCGCGAATTGAGCGCCATTTTCAAGGACTATCCTTTCGTCGAGAGATCCTCCGTCAGCATGTCCATCACCAACGACAATCGCTACTTCGTGTCCAGCGAAGGTTCCTCGATTCAACAAGGTCAAGCGTACATCCGGATGGGCGTTTCCTGTTCGGGAACCTGCACTGACGGCATGCAAATTCAGCGCTATGAAGGATTTGATGCCGCAACAATAGACGGGCTGCCTGCCGATTCGGTGGTAGTGAAAACCATCCACCGGCTGGTCGGTGAGTTGGCCGTGCTGTTGAAAGCGCCATTGGCGGAACCGTATACCGGCCCGGCAATTCTACTTAATCGTGCCACCGGCGTCTATTTCCATGAGATCTTTGGTCACCGGATCGAAGGCCATCGCCAGAAATCCGAGACGGAAGGACAAACTTTCGCGAAAAAGGTCAATCAGAAGATCCTTCCCGACTTTATCAGTGTCATTGATGACCCGACATTGTCGGAGTTCAAAGGCGAATTCCTGCGCGGACACTACCTCTACGACGATCAGGGTGTCAAAACCGAGAAAGTGACCGTAGTCGATAATGGTGTTTTGAGAAACTTCCTGATGTCACGTTCACCGGTGCGCGGATTCCCGGTCTCCAACGCTCATGGCCGCAAACAAGCTGGCTTGTCGGTGGTCTCGCGGCAGGGGAATCTTATGATTCGTTCCAGCAAGGAATTGCCGTTCGACTCGCTTCTGGCACTGCTTAAGGAAGAGTGTCGCAAACAGGGCAAGCCATATGGACTGATCTTCAATGATATCTCAGGCGGCTTTACATCGACCGGACGCTACGGCCCACAGGCATTCAAAGTTATTCCGCTGTTAGTGTACAAGTATTACACCGATGGCAGACCGATGGAAGCGATTCGGGGCGTCGACATCGTCGGCACGCCGTTGGCCAGTTTCGAGCAGATCATTGCCACCGGCAATGACTACGATGTCTTCAATGGCACCTGCGGTGCTGAGTCAGGTTCGGTGCCGGTTTCGGCCATTGCCCCCAGCATCTTGGTCGCTTCATTAGAAGTTGAGAAGAAGTTCAAGGAGCAGCAGAAACCGCCGATTTTGCCGCCTCCATACAAACCGATCAAAACCAGCGGGATTTACTAAGAGGAGGGGATGAAGATGATTACCAGATACTCACGCAAAACCATAGTCATCGGCATTATTGCCGCCCTGCTTGGGATGGTTTCGTTTGCTTATGCTCAACAAGCCGGCGACGTGCTTTTCAAAGCCATGCAGGATGAGCTCGATCGTAGCATGTCGCAACTCGTCATGGAAAACCTCGAGCGACCGTACTTCGTCAGTTACACCATCGACGACGCGCAACAACTCGAAGTGCACGCCAATCTGGGCACGCTTACGCAGTCGAACCTCGACCGGGGACGATATCTGTCTATTGACTTGAGAGTGGGCAGCTACTCGCTTGACAACGGCAACTTCGTATCCGGCTATTCCGGTTTCGGTGCCGATTATGCTCAACTGCCGACCGACAACAACTATGACGCCATCCGCAACCAGATCTACTTGCAGACCGATCAGGTCTACAAAGACGCGCTGGAGACGATCTCGAAAAAGCGGGCTTACCTCCAAACCCGCGTCATTGCCAATCGTCCGGATGACTTCCTCAAACTGCCGACAAATCGAATCATCGACAAGCCGGAGGGATTCGATCTCAACAAGGCGAAGTTCGAGGAACTGGCGAAGGCCGCAACTGACGTGTTCAGGGATTATCCCGATATTATCTCCTCCGATCTGAAAATTCAGGGTGCAATCGCTAACCAGTATCTCCTCAACAGCAACGGTACACGCGCTTTGCGTGGCGACCGGCTCTATGTTTTTGATTTGTCGATGATGGGCAAAGCGGCGGACGGTGAAGATATCTTCGACGGCGACCGGATTATTTACAACTCTCTTGCGGCCATACCCTCGATCAGTGACCTGACCGCCTGGGCAAAAGGCAATGCCGACCGGATGAGCAAGTTGATCAAAGCAGATACGCTGGAAGAGTACATCGGTCCGGTAGTCTTCACCGCTGATGCCGCCGGCGAATTTTTCCGACAACTGTTTGTGCGCAGCATATCCAACCTACCGCAACCGACCTATGAAAACGAGCAAATGGCTGCGATGATTGGCCGAGTCGGTGGTGGCGGTGGTGAGTTTGCCGAGAAACTCAATCGTCGCGTCTTGCCGGCTTCGTTTACGGTGTACGATGATCCGACTATCAGCAAGGTCGGCAATTCATCCGTGATTGGTGGCTACAACGTGGATGATGCCGGCAATACTCCGCAGAAGGTTGTGCTGGTGGAGAACGGCAAACTGGTTAACCTGCTGATCGGAATTTCTCCGACCAAGAAAATCAAGGATGCCAACGGTCATGCGCGCGGCGCCGTCAGCAAACTGATAACTGCCAAACCGTCCAATTTGGTGTTCGAATCGAGCGAAAAGGTGCCCTATGCCAAACTCAAGGAGACGCTAATCACTCTTTGCAAGGATGTCGAACTGCCATACGGTTTGATTGTCAAGCGCTTGAGCGACCCCAATGCGTCTAGCGGGTCTTTTGCGATAAGGATGGGCAGTATGATGATGCGGGGGTCAGGCGGTTCGGGCGCTCCGGAAGCGCTGAGTTCGCCCTGGGAAATCTACAGAGTCTATCCCGACGGACGCGAAGAACCGGTACGTGGTCTTCAGTTCAACAACGTTACTGTCCGCATTCTCAAGGACATTCTGCAGACCGATGATCAGATGTTTGTTTACAACTATCTTCTGAATGCCGACCCGGAGATGCCGGCATCGATCGTCACCCCCTCAGTGCTGATCGAAGAAATGGAACTCAAGAAGAACGAAGAAAAAATCATGAAGCCACCGTTGCTTCCCTCGCCGCTCGCAGGCAAGTAACTCCTTGCCTCAACGTCAGTAAGCCGGGTTTTCGATTCCCTTTTGCGGGAACCGAAGACCCGGTTCTTGTTTGGCGATAAATATGCGCGCAAAATTGCCGAAAGAATAGCAGACGGCACGAACAGCCTGAGCTTCAGGCCCGTAGGTCGTCATGTGCAATGACGAAGGCAACTTGGCGGTAACCAGGTTCTCTGAGGAAGCGACGACGTGCCACAGGAAAACTTTGAGCGGACATCAGCCACAAATCTGGCGTTAAATGGCGCGCCGGCTAACGTTGCGATCAATCGTCAACCCATGCTCTTGGTGTTGCACGGGCCACTACTGGGAAAGACTTTCACGATTGAGCAACCGGTCCTGACCATTGGCAGATCAAGCCAGTGCGATATCCAGATCGAAGACGACAACGTCAGTCGCAAGCACGCCGAAATCAACTTCCGTGATGGACTGGTCTGGCTGACGGATCTGCAATCAACCAACGGGTCTTATGTTAACTCCAAACGGGTCAGCGAGATTCCTCTCAACGACGGCGATCTGGTTCTGATTGGACGTGTGCTTTTCAAATTTATCCACTCCAGCCTTGTCGAAAATCGATTTTTCGGGCAGATGTATTCTCTCGCTACCACCGACTTTCTCACCGGCATCGCCAACCGGCAACAGATCATCAATCTATTAGAGCAGGAATTCAGCCGCGCCCGGCGCTATGATCGCCCCTTGAGCATTCTCGTCTATGATATCGATCGCTTCAAGAAAATCAACGACACCCACGGACATCTGGCCGGTGACCAGATGCTAATCGAAAGCAGCCGCATCGTCAAGGACCACCTCCGCTCCGAGGATCACTATGGCAGGTTGGGTGGTGACGAATTTCTGGTTATCTGCCCGGAGACGCCGGTAGAGCAAGCGCTGGCATTGGGCAAACGCATTCAAGTTGTACTAAGCAAGACCGACTTTCTGGTCAAGGACAAAATCGTTTTCTTCACGATCAGCGTCGGCGCCGCTACTCTCTCGCTGAAAGTCGCTTCGCCGGACGAATTCTCTCTGCTCGCCGATCAGGCACTCTACCGCGCTAAAAACGCCGGCCGCAACCAGTGCGCGAGCTAACTACTCCATAGAATTACTCTCGCTTCTCACCCCTCTCCCCATGGGAGAGGGGCTTGAAGTGTTTTCATCAAAACTCCGTCTTGCCTGAGAACTTGAACGAACCGAGATGGATTGTCGGGACTGAGACACAGCCTACCGAACTCCACCAAGCGGCAATTAGTTGCGATTCTTTCGAGATCGCGACTGTTGACTTGAAAGCGCGCATCATCGAGTCGGTGAAGCGCAAGTTCTTGATACCGTACTTAAGCTCACCGTTCTCAATCAAGAACGTGCCGTCGCGTGTCATGCCCGTCAAGACCGAATTGCGGGTGTCGATCAAACCGTTGATGTAGTGGAAACGCGTCACCAAAATCCCACGTTTGACACCGGAGATCATCTTTGCTCTTGGCGTTTTTCCCGGCGCTACGACTATGTTGAGACCGAGCGCGCCCTCGGCCGCTTCGGTCGCCGGAAGCGCATGGCCGGTAGATTTGGTCTTGCCTTTGATCGCTGCCATGCTGTCATATACGACACCTTTGGCGACACCCTTATCGATCAGCATCACCTTCTTCTTAGGCACTCCTTCAAAATCGAAGGGGAAGGCAATTGCCTTAGGATCAAGCGCATTGTCGTAAATCGTTATCTTCTCTGACGTGATCTTGCGTCCGATCCGACTGGCGAGAAATGAGGTTCCCTGCTGGAACGATTTGGAGCCAAAACCGGTGTAGTTCAGCCACTCCACCACCTCTGCTACCGCGGCCGGCTCTAAGATGACTTCATATTCACCCGGCTCAAGCGCCTGCGGATTTTGCGACAATTTGCATTTGTCCACAGCGGTTTTGGCCAGCGCTTTGAAATCGATGTCGGAAGTCCGGCGCGAGACTGCCGATGCATATCCCGATGACGTATCTGACATCGTGACCATATTGATCGATGCCGCAGTCACCGGCTGGTAAGCGCGCACCCCCCGCGAACTGACGATGGCGATCTCACCGCTTGAAGTCGAATATGCTCCGGCCATCGTGAAACCTTGTTTGGTTGCTTCGGCAATAACCTTCTGCACGGTTTTCGCACGCAACATTGGCGTACAGCGAGCGGTTGCCTTGTCGAAAGTTGCGAGCTGTTTGTACTTCCCTGCCTTCGGTAATCCCGGAAACTTCGGATTCTCCGCCCGGCTGCGCGCGATCTCGATCGAATTATCGAGCGTCTGCTTAAGATCCGCGTCAACCAGAGAATTGGTGGATGCCACACCAACGCGCTTACCCAACACGGTGCGGAAAAGGATGCGGCAGTTATTCTCGTACACATTTTGATGGATGAACGAATTCGCGAAACGGGTGAGTCCGAATTCGTCGCCAACATAAACGATCTCCGTCTGATCGGCAGTGGAGTGTGCCAGGACCGACTCGAGCTTCTTCAGTAGTTTCTCTTTTCCGATCATTTGCTCACCCCCACCTTGACGTTGCGAAAACGCGCCGGCGCCGTGCCGTGCGCCACATGCATGGATTGCATCGGTTCCCCTTTGCCGCAGTTGGCAACACCCCATATCTGCCAGTGGTCCCGGTTGCAGATGGCATCACACGAGTTCCAGAACTCCGGCGTTATTCCGGTGTAGACCGCATTTTTATACATCTGTCCCAACTTGCCATTCTTGATTTCCCAGGCGCACTCTACGCCAAACTGGAAATTCAACCGCTTGTCATCAATCGACCAACTCTTGTTGAAATCCAGGAAGATACCACGCTCGGTATCGGCGATCAGATTGGCAAGCGTCCACTCCCCCGGTTCAAGGTTGATGTTGGTCATGCGTATAATCGGAATGCGATTCCAACCATCGGCGCGCATGGCTCCGTTGGAGCGCTGCTTGATCACGGGCGCCGTATCTCTGCCGGTCAGGTAACCGACGAACAAACCGCGTTCAACAATCGGCGTTCGCTGCGCTTTGACCCCTTCGTCGTCGTATCCGAAACTGCCAAGTCCGCCGGGTATCGTGGCATCGGCATTGATGTTGACGATATCCGATCCGTATTTGAGTTTGCCCAGCTTGTCAAGCGACAGGAACGAACCGCCGGCAAGCGAAATCTCCGTGCCGAGTACCCGATCAAGTTCGATTGGATGTCCGCATGATTCATGAACCTGCAGCGCCATTTGCGGCCCGCAGATGATAATCGTCGTCACTTCATCCGGGCACGGAGCCGCCTGCAGTAGCGCGACTGCTTCTTCTCGCACTCGCTCCGCATGATTGAGCAGTTGCATCTCCTCGACAAATTCCCAGCCTCGCGTAGCGAAATCTCCCCCCTGAGAGTTGGGGTAGGAACGGGTCTGCGCTTCCTTTCCGTCGAAAGCCACCGCATGGTAGCCGGCGCCGGACTCGACAATCTCCTGCTCGATATCCGCGCCTTCGGACGACAGAAATAGCTTACTTGTCTTGAAGAAATTCATCGCAGCTTCTGCGGACTTGATTTTCTTGGCCTTCTTCAAAACATCGGTCACCTTCACGAGCAGCCCGATCTTCTCATCCGTGGAGACCGCAAAAGGGTCTCTAACGCATGGTGACTGATAGAAGTCGACAAACGGTTCCTGCTCGGCGAGTACCACGGGATCGTGTTTTGTCACCGCCGAGGCCTTGGCGACTTGCAGCGCTTGATTGGCCGTCTTCATCAATTCGGCAGGCGTCAGGATGGCGGTCGCCGCAAATCCCCAGCAGCCGTTCGCCAACACGCGCATGCCTACTCCAACATCGATGTTGCGCGACAGCGAGTCGACGACACTGTCCGAGACTCGAATCGCCTCGTTTTCTTTGCGAATGTACCGACAGTCCGCGTACGTCACACCCTTGCCGCGCAACCATTCGATACATTCTTTGAGTTTATCTTTCATCACACCTCCAAAGGCTTTATGCCCTAAGATCAATGTCTCTGAATACGGTTTGTGTGGCTCAAAGGATAAGCCAACCGGGCATCACGAACAAGGAATTTCTCTGGGCGCCTGCTCCAGCCGCTCTGAGCCCGTAGAAACCCCGAATTCCGCCATTTTCACGGTGCAGAGGCAACAACATCACCTCCAATGATTCCCCGAGCCGTCAGGAACCCTTCCTGACGGCGTAATCAAAGTGGCTTTGTCTGTCAATTACAAACGCTGTGCAGACTGATTTTACAGGGGGCCGCCCCACCGCTGAAGACGTAGGAGATTATGAATACGGCATCGGAGATATCCACACCGCCATCGCAATTGGCATCGCCTGTGCAGATATTCGGCACCGGCGCCGGACCACCGGAGAAGATGTACGGGATGAGATAGAGGGCATCAGAAACATCAATCTGCAGGTCATTGTTGGGATCGCCATGCGAGATGGATGCCAGGGCGCGGTCGGCATTCACGCGTCCCCAACCAACCGCATTGTTGACCCGACGATAATCATCGTTGGCGACACCGTAGTGCTGGCGATCACATGCGTTGCGGAGAGTGGCATACATCACTTCCGCTGAGTCCTTGACATGGTCACCCAGCAACCAAGGGTTGCGCAGCAGCAACTTGGCCGCGATGCCTGCTACCATCGGCGCGGCAAGCGAGGTGCCAGCCAGGTGACAGGCATAGTTTTGGTTGGAATTACAGGAGGCTCCCGTGTGGGAGGGATTGAGACCGTCGCTGCCCTCCTGATCGAGTGTCCAGATATCAAAGGCCGGTGCGACCAAATCGAGCGCGGGGCCCCCGCTTGAAGCTGCCGTGTCATCGCTACTATTGGTCTCGCCGACGGCCAGTACGTATGGCGAAGAAGCGGGATACTGCACAGAGGAGAACCCCGGCTCTCCATTGCCGGCGCCCGCGATAAGCGTTACTCCCGCCAAGTATCTTTCTCTGAATCTCGGTTCCAGCGTGGTCGCATAGACGGAGTCGCAAACGAAAGACATCGAGATTATTTGTGCCGCTCCCGTTGGTTGGCTGGCCCAGTCAAGAGCCCGTTGGAGAGACCCAAGATCGAAATCGCCGTTGGCATCCGCTATCTTGATTGGCATCACGTTTACTCGAGATTCGGTGCCCGCAAGTCCAATCCCATTGTTAGTGTACGCTTTAAGCACGCCCAAAGTGGCTGTACCATGCCAACACCAAACGTGATAGTATTGACCGCATTCGGTGCCGGGATAATCGTCGAAAACGTAGGGAATCTGGATGTCTGGACCAGCGGCGTCGTACGGGTGCCAGGCCCAACTCGGAGGCAAGTCCTCGTGGTCCATATCAAATCCGGCATCAAGCAGCGCTACCACCGGTGGTTGAAATGACCGATTGGTGTACTGCTGGGCTATTTCCCAGTCAATATCAGCGCCCGGTGTCCCACCGTTCTGACCGGTGTTCTTGAGCGGCCATTGCTGTCCGTAATATGTATCATTGGTACTGAAATGCATCTTCGACGTCATATTCGGCGCCACCGCAGTGCAAAGACCACTTTCGTAATATCGCCGAGCCAGAACGGTAATGTCGTCCGATCTTTTCTGGTTGTTGTCAAGAAAGTAAATCTGAAAAGCGATGTCGCCCAGAATCTCTGTGACGGTCAACTGTCACGCCTGTTGCAGCGAGTCCATTTGGGCTGGTGTAGTCGTAGACTTGTAGATCACGCACAACGAATTGTCCAGCTTGGCGCGCTCGCTGAAGCAATCCCGCACTACCGGATTGACCATCAGGACGCCTGCCTCATCGCGCAAGCTGGTCATAACGTTGGTTAAGCTGTGACCCTGCTTGATTCCGTACAGATAGAAATTCCGGGGCGCAGACTCGACTGACAAGGTATCCACCAGGAATTCGTGTTCGGCGGCAAACTGTCGGGCATCAAAGCTCGGCAGGCTGGGGTCGATCCGCACGGCGACCAAATCGTCGAACACGTTGAGGTTGATAGCGGTGCCGTCGTAATTGTAAAACCAGTAGTTGCTTTGCGCCTGTGCTGCGAAAGCAAGCATGATTACCAGCAGCAAACATCCTATAATCTGTTTTAACATAATTAGCTCCTATCTTAGGTTTTGGGACAAATGCACGGTTTCCCAGGTTCACTGTGCATGTTCGGTCTGAGTAGTTTTACAATCGCTTTCTTCTTGGTGTCAACTACCACTACCGTTCCATAAATATTAGTGAGGGTGTGTCTCGCCTGTACGTAGGCTCGGTCTCCCGTGGGAGCAAAAATGATCGCCCGGCCGGGGAGGCTGAAATAGGGATTGGAATCGGGCAGATATCCTTACATGGAGATACCTTGTAGATAGCGACCGGTGGCGGCGTCAAGAATATAGATGGTACCGGAGTTCCAGTCGTATCCGGGGGGGCCGGGATCGGTAACCCAGACTTCTTTTCCGTCGGGGGAGACGGCAATGCCCCCTACCGGAGTCACGAGCGGATAGTACCAAAGCAAGGTGCGGCTGTGAAGATCGTACGCCCCTGCTATTGATCCCCACACAGTAGCCCCCGCGGGTTCATCTCCGGTGAAATAGAGGATTTCGCCGTTCGAACTGAGGTAGGGCGTGAGCACATCTTTAATGGTGTCGGTTGGCGACCAGAGAATGGGAAGCGATTTGAGTTCGTGGCTGACGTAATTGTACGAGTAAAATCCGCGAGGATAGACCACGGGAGCGGAACCGCCCTGGTCAGCAACGCCATAAAGCAAATTGCGAATACGATCAATAATCATTGGCCGGAAGTTGTGGACAGTATCGACCGACAATGTGGTTAACTCTGGTAGAGACAATTGCTTGATTAGATTGCCCGCAACAGTGCCGTTGAGGCCCAGAAGCCAATGATCCTCGGCATCGAAAAAAAGTCCCAGAGGCTGAGACAGCTCGCCGATTAGTCCGAGAGTCTGTGCATTGTATAAGCGTGTCGATCCTCGAGTGGCATAGGTATCGCTGAACCAGACTGCCAAGTACCTGCCGTCACTCGATACGGCAGCGCTACCCGCGTGCAGTTCGTTATCCTCATGTTTCATGCTGTCCACAATCGAGTCGGTCTCCATGTCAACTTTGTAAAGGCTGTACAGAATCGGAGACGATTCCGTGTAGTACAACCACCCCCTGTAGTGCTTGGTCTCCTCGACCTTCGGGCAGGTTGGGCAGTCTTTGGAACAGCCGAAACCCACCGCCAAAAGCAGGAAAACGAACAAGAAGAAGAATTGATTTTTCACATAGATACCCTCCTATGTGTAGATGATAAACAACATCCGCGACCGGATCGTTTGCCGGTCGTCGCCATGGCAATGCTGAGAACAAACTCCGATGTCTGGCGAGTTTACATCTAAGATGACGTGGGAGGCGTTAATTTGTCAAATGGAAAATAGAAGTTTTCGTGATTTTTGAAAGGATGATCGGGATAGAATCTTTTCCCGCGTCGTCAGGAATCCTTCCTGACGGCATCACAACGCCACAGACGGACACGGTCACGGCGGGGCTTTGTTATTTCTGAAAGGGGCAGGTTTCTGCCAATTCATTCTGCACTCCGATTGTATTCCACGTCCATCCGGTATGTCAAGAAAAAAGGACTCCAATACCGTTTTCCCCCCTGACCTCACCGGCGGACATTCTCTCACTGCTGAGTGCTGGGATTCAGAAAGTCGGGTGGCTGCATCCCCCATAAATCCCTTTGCCTAACTCTTCACACCTGCTATCTTTGCGGCCAGACGTGAAACATGAGTAAGACGTTGGCGTATCTAAAGGTTAGGTTGGACAGGTGATTGAGCCGGATGAGGTCTTGATCAACAGTGCGCTCGCCGGTAATCAGGCGGCGTACGCCGAGTTACTGAACCGGCACAAGCGGACGATTTCGCAGATCATTCAGAAAATCGTCCGCGACCGGCTGGAAACCGAGGATTTGGTGCAGGAAACGTTCATGCGGGCGTTTCACTCACTGGCGAGTTATCGCTCGGAATACCGGTTTTCGACTTGGCTGTACAAGATAGCTGCCAACTGCGCGATCGACTTCCTGCGCAAGAAGAAGATCGAAGCGCTCAGCCTGGATAAGCCGGTCGACACCGAGGATGGCGCAGTCGGGATTGACCTTCCCGACCGGTCTTTCAACCCGGAGGAAAATCTCTGGGAGAAACAACGGCGGGTGTCGATCGACGAGGCGATTGACTCACTGCCCGATAAGTACCGGATAGTGATACTCTACCGCCATCGTGACGATCAATCCTATGAGGAGATCGCACAGATACTAAGGCTCCCGGTGGGAACGGTAAAAGCCCGAATCTTCCGGGCACGGGAGCTTCTGAAGAAGAAGCTGAAAGGCGTCAGGTAAGTGTCAGGAGAGAAGTCATGTCCAAATTGATGCTCATGTGTTCATGCGTCGTCACACTTGGCCTGTTTGTAATAGCAGGCTCGGTACAAGCGAAGGTATTTCAATTCAAGACCACAAACGAATATGCGGTCGAGAAGGATTTCGAGTTGACGGTGGCGAACACCAGCGGTTCCATAGAGGTTTCCTATAGCCCCGGCGACAAAGTTGTGGTCCAGACGATCAAGGAAATCGACGCCTCCTCGCGGGAGGAGGCGGAGAAGGTTGAGGGCCATCTGGAAGTTGCGATCAAGGCAGACAAAAAGTCCATCGACATAGACACCCACTATCCGGGCGATCGTTCCTCCGGCGATTTCTGGGAGAGGCTGTTTGGTTTGCGCGCGGAGTTCAGAACCTCGATCCGGTTCGTGATCGAAGTGCCGACTTCGGTGCGACTTGAAGTTAACTCGACGTCCGGTGATATCGATTTACTGGGCTTGACCGGCACAGCGACAATTTCAGCGACGTCGGGGGATATCAAGATTGTCGGCTACACCGGCGATCTGAATATCGAAACGACTTCCGGAGATATCAGTTTCAAAGATATCAAGGGGAACATCGACGCCAGATCAACTTCCTCGGACATGCTGTTCGACAATGTCACCGGTGATGCGGCCGTGCAGTCGACTTCCGGGGACACGGAAGCGCATTGGCTGATCGGGAAGATGCGTGTCACGAAGACTTCCGGCGATGTCCGCATTGACGCTCTTTCGGGCGATGTCGACATCAACACAACTTCCGGCAATATCGAGATCGATCAGAAAGAGGGCAGTGTCTTCGTGTCTACCTCCTCCGGTGATGTGCGCGTTCGCTCGGAGATGACCAATGGCAAACGCTTTGAGGTCGAAACGATCTCCGGCGACATCACGATGGCCGTTCCGTCGGAGATGAAGGGACGTGTAAAACTGGAAACGATTTCCGGATCGATCGATACCGATCTCGCGGTTGAAGTACGGTCGTTTAACAAGCATAGATTGGAAGGCAAGGTTGGCGGAGACGGTCCCGAAGTGATACTCAGTTCGACTTCAGGCGATATCAATCTCGACGGATTTTAGGCGGGAAGGACAGTTTGCGAAGACTCCTGTTAACCATACTCCTGATTGGACTGGTCGTTCCGGCAGCCGGTGACAGACTCAAGTCTGATGATTACAAGGGAAAGGTCTACAAGGAAATTCGTGTTGATGATCGCGGCATTCTGCTGATTGATACGCTCGGTAATGAGCATGAAGTAATAGAGTCGGGCGAAAGGGGAAGCAGTGGTGAGCGACAGTCGCAAGTAACACCGGTTCCGCCTTTTCCAAGTGATGCCGATATCCCAGAGGGTTTCTACACCGACACGATTATCGGCATCAGCCGTATCGGCGGTTCGGTCACCGTTGATGCTAACGAGTATGTTGACGGCAGCGTGGTTGTGGTCGGCAACGCTACGATCAAGGGGCGCGTCAGCGGGTCGGTCACGGCCACCGGCAGAGTCCGCATCGCGTCAACCGGCATAGTGGATGGGAATGTCACCGGCAGCAAAGTGACTGAGGAACCGGGTGCACAGGTTGTCGGGAGAATCTCAGAACAACATATCAGTATTCCGTTCCCCGAGAGCGAATGGCCGGAGGGTTTACGTACCAATCCGGCGGAACCCTTGACCGTTGGTCTGATCTGTTGCTGATTCACCTGGCAATTGCCGTTGGGTGCGCCCACATATTTGAAAGACCAACTGAACGGCTCAGAGCGGTCTATCACCAGAACATCTTCAAGGCGCTGGTTGTCGGGCTCTTGTTCGAGATCATGCTGCCGGTAATCGCCGTCGTTCTGATCATAACGATCATCGGCATTCCGGTGGCACTTATCGCCTTGCCCCTGGCGATTGTGGCTGCGGGATTTCTCGGATTTGCGGCCTTCTGTCTTTTCATCAGTGACTATGTCAGGGCGAAAGACGCAGCTTCACATGAAAGTCGCTTCCAGCAGATACTAATCGGTTTTGCCATCTTGCAGGTTCCGGTAATCGGGTTTTTCCTGGGACTTATTATCGACTCGCAAGCCATGGCGATCGTCTTTGGCATCGTTTCCGGCATGCTTCTTCTCATTGTTTTCACTGCGTCGCTGGGTGGCGCAATTCTAACCCGCTTTGGCTCGCGTTACTACGGCGGCAGAATCGAACCAGGAGTACGTATCGGACCGGATTTGACGGCAGTGTCTGAGAAAACGGAAGCGCCTGAGGTGAAGTCCGTGAATGCGCGGATTATCATGGCGGCGGGACGTTTTCGACTGACAAAGTGCTTGGCCGAAGGCGTTTTGTGCGGAGTGACCGGCAGCTATAACCGCGAACTGCTCAAGTATGACTATGGCTTCACCCCACATGGTGACCGCGGCGATTTCCGTTTCGCCACCGATTCTGAAGGGAAAAGGTTGTTGGATCTTGAGGGGCGTGAGAGCAACTGGCAGATCGAGTTCAACAGCGAGGTCGATCTGCAACTCAAGACCACTGTCGGCGCTGCCAAATGTGAAATTGATGTCGGCGGTTTGAAACTCTCGCGTCTCGATCTTGAAATCGGCGCTGCCGATGCGCGAGTTGATTTCTCAGCGGTTAATCGCACCAACCTTGATAATTTCACCGTCGAGGCAGGCGCCTGCAAGCTGCAGATGGTTAATATCGGCAATTCGCGGTTCCGGCGGCTCCAATTTGACGGTGGTGTCGGGAAGTTTGTTCTCGATTTTAGTGGACAGTTCGACTATCGCGCCGAGGCAAAAGTCACAGTCGGCATGGGAGCGATGACCCTGATTGTTCCGCGAGGATTGGGTTTGCAGTTGCGCGCCGATGAGAACTGGTTGAGTTCGCTTGATTTTTCCAAAGAGCATCTTGTGGCAGTAGCGGGATCGGGTGTCTATGAGACCGAGGGTTTTGATGCCGCGTCGGGGCAGTTGATTCTTACGCTGGAAATCGGTCTTGGATCGGCCAATATCGAATTCAAGTAATCTTCAAAACCCCCATCCCAGTTGACAGAAGCGACAGATCGTAGTGGCTACTTCGTTGTCTTGACGTTGCGTCAAGAGGGAATGTTGTAAAACCTCCGAGTTGTCATTGCTTCGTCGTCCGGCAGCTGCCGGACTCCTCACAATGACACGGCTTGGACTCTTTCAATAGTCCCGTAAAGATAAAATTACCGGCAGTCGTGCGGGGCACTTCCACCGCTGAAAATGTAGCTTATCAGAAAGACCGCATCGGAAATATCCACTCCGCTGCCGCAGTTGACTTCACCGCGCGCCAAAGGGATCGGAGGGAGTCCTCCACCAAAGATGTAGCTGATCAGAAACACG
>JAPLUP010000344.1 GCA_026397575.1 Candidatus Zixiibacteriota bacterium | reverse complement strand
AAAACAGATTATAGGATGTTTGCTGCTGGTAATCATGCTTGCTTTCGCAGCACAGGCGCAAAGCAACTACTGGTATTACAATTACGACGGCGCCAGTTAGATGTGAGCCCGGCTTGATGGGAAAAAGCCACCTGCGGCTCGATTGTATTGTAGCGGTGGGGGCAGAGGACGTGCGCCTGAGATGATTACGGCAGATGTGAATAAATCCCCCTCCACGGACTTCGCACTGACGGGTTTTGTCAGGGGTATCATGTATACTGATTGCGGATGTGACAGGAATTTGGGTGTGGCACATGAACGGTAGTTGCGATGATTAAAGTCGGTCGTTGGATGTGGAAGTTCGACTTTGATACTTGGTTAGCCACAAGCCAAGGCCGGTAGCATGAATGGAAGTCGGAACCGCAGGGCTTCCGAACTACGGCCGGTAGAAAGCTTTACGGTGCAAGTCTGGAATGACAACGAGTGTGCCACGGGCAGGATAGCCGAATAGACATTTCTGGGAATAATGTGCTTTACAGTTTGTATCAACTGGTGGTAGCTTGGACACGTAGGGCACAACGCCAGGACGTTAAGCGGTTTTGCCGCATCCGCCACCCCACCGCGCGCTTATTGATTACATCGGGTTAGGAAATACATCCGCAAGACGGCATTTGAGTCTTGAGGAGGTGAACCACAGCAAAAGAATTCTCTAATCGTGATTGCGATAATGGTAAAGAGAAACGAACATCTTTGAACGAAAGAAGGTTTAGATGAGTAGGTTATGTACCGCGTTGGCAGGCATAGTTGCCTGTTGCGTCCTAATGTCACATTCTGGATATGCAGCCCAACCGAAGGGGGGCAGCAACACCCAGCAAGCAACCATGGGCCGCGAAATCCTGTCACCTATCGAAGTAGGCAAGATAAGTGTTGATACGGTCGGCCTCGGGGTTGTGTCCACGGTGTCCATCAGCGTCCAGTTTTGGACCAAGCAGTTCAGGAACGTCACGGCGAAAATCGTTCCGGACAGCGGCTATGAGATAGTACTTCAACCGAAAGAGACGTATACCGAGCCGGATACCGGGAGGGTCGTATTTACAGCAATGATCCGCGCTACCGCCCGCGGCATTTGGAAAGTCGGAGTAGCAGCAACAGCCTCTTGGCCTGACACCACGAGAGTGATGGTCTTATCAGACGTCTTCATTCAAATCAGCGACACACTCAATCGGGCTATGACGTCTGTTGAACGGCAGCATCTGATATCGCCGTATGGAAACGTGCCACCACAGCCCAACCGTGACTCAATCACGATATTGCCATCACGGACAGGACCTCGCGCCAAACCGCATATCCCGGACAGCCTTCTGCAGAAGCGTAACCGGAAAGGAAAACGCTCGGGAACGTTCAACATTAACGGGTGCCTGCTTTACCACGATGCTCGCGATCCGCAAGGTTCGTACAGGCCGGCTGTCAATTGTGACGTCGAGGTCTGGAATGACAACTACTATGATAATCCTTCTTCGAGTGACACGTGGTTGGGCACGACGATCACCGGCATTCGTCCCGCATAGTTGCCAACGCAGCGAATCTGCATCTTTCGGGAATAAAACGCTTGACAGATGGTATTCAAGGGTGGTAGCATAAAGCGGCAGGGATATCGCCAGGACGAGATGAGGTTTGCCGCATCCGTCATCCCACCGCACATTTATTAGTTACATCGGGTTAGGAAACACATGCACAAGACGCCATCTGGGTCTTGAGGAGGTGAACTACAGCAATAGAATTCTCTAATCGTGATTGCGATAATGGTAAAGAGAAACGAATATCTTTGAACGAAAGAAGGTTTCGATGAGTAGGTTATGCACCACGTTGGCAGGCATAGTTGCCTGTTGCGTCCTGATGTCACATTCTGGATATGCAGCCCAATCGAAGGCGGGCGACAGTGCCCAGCAGGCGACCATGGAGCGCGACATAGTGAGGCCAATCGAGGTAGTCAAGATCAGCGTTGACACGGTTGGTTTGGACTTAGTTTCGAAAGTATCAATCAGTGTTCAGTGTTGGCCCAAGCGAGTGAAGAACGTGACGGCCAGAATCGTTCCGGACAGCGGTTACGAGATCGTCAGCCAGCCGCAGGAGACGTATAGCGAACCGGATACCGAGACGGTCGTATTCACAGCAATGATCCGCGCTACGGCTCGCGGCATCTGGGAAGTCGGGATGGCAACATCAGGCATTTGTTCTGACACAACCACAAGGACCACGTTCCTCTCAGATTTCTACATTCAAATCAGCGACACAATTTGTCGAGCTATGACGTTTACCGAGTACATTCTCCTTCAAAGCCCCTTTGGGAAGACCGAGAGGAACCCGAGGCCAGATAGAGTCATCCGCTCGGGAGCTGGGCCGTCGGGGAGACCGAAGCCACTTCCAGGAAAGTCGGACTCTGTCTTGAGAATTCCGAGGGATAAGAGGGTCATTGATACCGTGCGATGCGTGCGACCAAGGAAGGCGGCACCGGCGCCCACCGATAGTTCGACAAAGAAGGATTCTGCCTCGAAGAAACTCAGCGGCACCTTTGATGTTGTCGGCTCTCTCTCCTACCATGATCCGCGTGATCCGCAAGGATGGTTGAGACCCGCCAAGTATGTCTGGGTGGAAGTCTGGAATGACGGCCTTAGTGACACGCCGCCGTCAGCAGACGTGTTGCTTGCTACTGGCACGACCGATGAGGGCGGATGCTATTCGTTCTATTGGCTGGACAACTCAGATGGCGATGGGACAGCCGATCCGGTGATCGTCTGGCGAAGTGCGAACGCCGTTTGGGAGGTCAGGCGGCCCAATGGCGGCTATGTCTACGGGTGGGAATCACAACTGGTTCAAAACGTGGGTGACGATTCCACTGTCGATTTTGGCGATCACCCCATAGTGTCATATCCGCAAGCGATGTGGTGCTTCCAAGACATAAGCGAGGGCTGGGGCGTTGCCGTGGATGCGGGCGTCTACCCGTCATTCGTGTCCTGCATATGGCCGTCGTCCTCTGGCGACCGTATCAATCTTCTTGGTGATACTATCTTCATCTCCCACCTATCTGAACAGGCCATCGACGTTGTGAATCACGAATATGGGCACGCACTGATGTTGCAGCCGTATTCCAACGGTGTTATCTGGGGTTGCAATGAAAAGGGCATAGACGTGGTCGAATGCCCAAGCACCGCTTGGAGAGAGGGATGGGCCACTTTCTTCCCCCTCGTCGTCACCCCCGATGGCATAATGGACTACGACACGGCAGGCGTCGGCGAACATTTCACCATTGAAATTCCACGATCCTACAGTTTCGCGCAGGGTCCGATGGTGTCAGGTCGTGTCGCCGGTGCTCTTCTCGACCTCTGGGACACGAACAACGACGGTCTGGATCAGAACTCTACCAATACAGTCACTCTTTGGACCTTATTGACGTCAGGTGTGCAGTCCCATACCGACAGCTCGTTCTGCGAGTTCTGGAGCTACCTCCGCAAAAACGAATTGAACGCCCAGCAGATTGCACTCGGCCTCAACTCGATCGCAAACAACACCATCAATTGTCCCTGCAACTCCTGCGGCGACGCCAACGGGGACGGGACGATTGACATTGCCGACGCGGTGTTCTTGGTTCCGTACATCTTCTCCGGAGGCCCAGCCCCGGGAGACTGTATCTACGCGCAAGGGCTTGGAGACGCCAACGGCGATGGCGGCGTGGATATTTCTGATGCGGTGTACCTAATCTCCTACATCTTCTCAGGTGGCGCGGCCCCGCACTGCGCATAGTTGACTACACAGTCTTGATTTCGCGGTCAGGAGGGGTTCGTGACGGCGCATCAGTGTGCACAGAACAATGTGTTACTGACACTCCACAAAGTGAGAGAATGTTGTTCTTGACCACCTCGACAAGATCATATATTGTTGGTGGACGGCTACGAACAGAGAGCCGATTCCAGAAGCCTGGGAAGTTGCTGGTGGCCTAATACGATCAGAAGGGTATCGTGATCATTCTGCTTCTTATCTCACTCGTCCTAATGCCTGTGGGAATTGTCTTGATCCTGATGGGAATGTGGGAACGGAAATCAGAAGCCCCTAGTGTTTCTGATGCCAGCCTGAAGCACTGGTTTACTCCTTTTTGGAAGCAGAGGTCGTGGTTTGAGACTTCGCAAGGATACCGCAGCTATGTCTGGGGAAGCTTTCTTTTGGGCGCCAGTTTTTCTCTCAATTTCCTGTTTTTTCTCACAAAACTGATTCAGGAAGGTTGGAGATGAGAGCAACCGCCGGCAGTGACTAGTTCGTTATTTCAGGGAAGTAACTCAGCTCTTTCTTGAGTTCAAGCTGATTCATAATCATAGAGTATTGATCTTGCAGTGATTGCGTTTCGATGCTCTGAATTTCAAGTTCGGAATCAAGGTAGTCGCCGTTGGTAATCAGACCGGCGCCGTATGACACCGAGGCGATTTCAAGTGCTTTGCGGGCGAGCGCGAGCTTGTCTTGAGTGATTCTCCGTTTTGCATCGATCTTGCGCATCTCCTGATACAGTATTGCCACGCGGCGTCGGCTTTCGCTAAGAATGCGATCGATGTCGAGTTGATAGTTTTTCTGCTTCTCCCTCTCCTCCCGCTGTCGGTGCTTTGAGTAACCACCGTCGAAAACCGGAAACGTCAGCGACAAACCGCCAACATAGTTGAGTTGTAGCTTATTCGGCTCCGGCAGATAACTGTTCTTCCAACCGGCGGAGCTAACGGCCGTAACCGTCGGTCGTAGCCGCTCGGCAGCCGCTGACAGTTGCGACAAGGACTGCTGCGTCCGCAAAGCGCGCACCTGCGGTTTCTGCGCCAGCAATTCGTCGAAACTCACCGTGCTTGGCCAGTCGATAGTCAACTGCGAGAGTGAGTCGGCAGGCTCAAGCAGAATCAGCGTGTCTCCGCCGCAGATTTCAGTGAGCGACAGGAGTGCCTCCTGCTGATCGACGCGTGCCATTGCCAACTGTTCCTCGTACACCTTCGACTGGAGTTCACTCTTAAGTACATCAAACTCCGACACCAGCCCGTTGGCGAATTCAGTCCTAGCGTCATCAAGGTGTTTCCGGGAAATCTCCAGATATTTCTGCTGCAGATTGACGTTTTCCGTTTGGAGAGTCGCATTGGCATAGGCGCGGATCAATTGATAGATCACCTCTTCCGAAGCACTGGTAAGATTGATCTCTGTTAGCTTCCGTCCGATCTTCGCCTGCGCAACAGCTTTCGCGCGTTTGCCCCAATCGAGCAGCAGATAGGTGCCGGAAATGTTGGCATCCAGCACGTTATGGGTTCCGGTCTTGATCGAGGGCATACTGATGGGCAGAGGTAGATTAAGTTTGATTTCCGACAGCCTCGAGAGATAAGTGTAGCTACCACCAAGCTTGAACTGTGGTCGATATGAAGCGCGCGCCTGCTCGATTTTCTGGTCGCTTTCCCGCAAACGGTTACTGAGCGCCGTCAACGACCGGTTGTGAGCGAGTGCCCTGTGAATAGCTGCGGACAGGCTGATACTCTCAGCTTTGGCAATATCTGCAGAAAGCAAAAGCGCCAGAATGGCATAAGCAATTCCTTTCATCGCGAGAAAATGGCGGTCACCCGCCCGAATTGCAACAAATAAGAGGAAAGAAATCGAACGACCGTCGCAAAATCTCGTATATACTTGTGTCGATAGCTATTGATAGGAACACGTTTTTCCGCCACTGGTGGAAAAAGGTGCTCAGACCGAAGAGGTGTTATGCTGCGTAGATTGGCTTTTGGCATTTTTCTGCTGCTGACGGCGTTGTCGGTCATTTTTGCTTTGCGTGACGACAAGACCGTTACGACAAAGTCGTCGGAAGCATACAAGCACTACCTCGCCGGTGTTGATCTGTGTGAGAAGTTCTACTTTCGACAGTCGGCCAAGGAATTCGAACAGGCGGTGGCACTCGACAGCGGCTTTGCTATGGCGGAAGCGCAACTGGCAAGAGTATACCTGATGATGGGTTACAGACAGAAACAGAAGGAAACGTGGGAACTCGCAAAGGCCAATCAGTCGAAGGTTTCAGAGCGAGAACAGTTGCTGCTTGACATGTGGGCCGCCGAAGAGGGAAACAGTCCTGCTTTCGCCGAGAGCCTCGCACAGAAATACACCACAAAGTACCCCGACCAACGCGAGGGTTACGTCAGTTTGGCAAACCGGGAATTCGGTAGAGAGAATTGGGAACGCTCCATCGAACTCAATCAGAAGATTCTCAAGATTGATCCCAACTATGCCAATGCTTACAACATGCTGGGCTATCTGAACTACTATCTGGGCCGGTATGAGGAGGCGTTGGCATCGCTGGAGAAATACATCCAACTCTGTCCGAATCAGGCAAATCCCCGCGACTCGCGAGGCGAAATCCTTTATGCTCGCGGTGAGTACGAGGAAGCCCTGGGCGAATTCCGAGAAGCATTTAACATTAATCCCGAACTCGACTTTCCAGTGTTGCACATGGCGGCAACCTATGCGGTTCTCGGTGAACTCAAACAGATGGACTACTGCTTCCAGACACTGGCAACCCAACCGGGGAACCCATTGACGAAATACGGCTACCTTGTCCAGCAAGCGCGCCTGTATGTTGATTGCCGGAAATTTGACGCGGCCGGCCAAATACTGGACAGAGTAATCAGCGAGGACCCTGATTCTGAGAAGACGAACACCGCCGGCGCCATATCTGCAAAGGGCTTGCTGGCCTACTGCAAGAAGGATCTTGAAGGATTGAGAGGCGCCTGGAGTCAGCGTCGCCTGTACGTCGAGCAACTTGTTAAGAAAAAACCAGCCACGGCTGAGGGGTCCGGCCTCGCCCGCGCCTATCTGTTTATGAAGGCAACCGAGGCCGATTTGACTGGTGACCTGGAGACTGCCGCCAAGCAGTTTGCAGAGTTATGCGATTCTACCAAGAACCCGTCCGAGCAAGTTACGATGCGAACGCTGTACGCCGATGTTCTCTGGCGCAAAGGCGATGTTGATCAAGCAAAATCGGAACTGCAAAAAAACCTTTACGCCAATCCGAACCACCCACGATCACTGACCCTTCTGGCGGATATTGCCGACGCCGGGCAGAATCGAGACTTGGCAGTGGGCTACCGGCAGCGAGCGTTGGCGGTTTGGAAAAACGCTGACTCCGACTACATGCCGTTGGCTGAACTACAGAAGAAAATGGGCGCCTCTCTGGCAGTTACTGGCAAGAGTTCTTCAACTAGACCTTGATCGACGACTCGGAATTTCGTTGCTGTCGTTCCCCGAGATTTGCATCCTCAGCTTAGTGTTTGCCACAAAACAGCTTGTCGCGGCAAACTAACCTCTCCTATTTCCCACAAAAGCTGCGTATTTAATATGGAGCATGGACAATCTTGACAAAACGACTAAGGATTGCTATTCTTATTGTCTATGAGTAACCCAGGAGTGAGTTGTGGCGATATCGACGCGCGGTAGATACGGAGTCAGAGCACTATTAGCTATTGCCAAGGCCAGGCATCCCCTCTCGACTGCGAAAATATCGCAGATGGAAGATATCTCGCTGCCGTATTTGGAACAGATATTTAACCGGCTCAAACGCGCCGGCCTGGTGCAAGCTAAGCGAGGCGCACAAGGCGGATTTGACTTGTCTCGACCCCCTGCCCAGATCAGCATCGGCGATGTCGTCAATACCCTTGACGGCCCAGTGACCTTCAGCCACTGCCATAAGCCCGGACAAGATGAGCCATGCGGGCGTGCGGAAATCTGCCCCTCCCGACAATTTTGGTCGGAGTTGGAGAACACGGTCAACAGCAAACTGTTCAATACGACCCTTGAGGATTTGACTAACATCGAGACGGGGCTAATCGAAAAGAAGCGAGGCACAAGCAGTGCGGCGAATCTATTTTGACCACAACAGCACGACACCGTTAGATTCACGAGCGCTCGAAGCCATGACGCCGTACCTGCTTGAGTTTTACGGCAACGCTTCATCCGTTCATTCTGTCGGTCAATCGGCGCGTGCCGGTCTCGAAAGATCGCGCGAACAAATAGCCGCGCTGCTCAACTGTCGCCCTGATGAACTCTATTTTACTTCCGGCGCCACCGAGTCTGACAACACGGTGGTCAAGGGTGTTGCCGATGCGCTGGCGCACAAAGGCAAGCATATTATCACCAGCAAAATCGAACACCACGCCGTTTTGGAACCGTGCGAACACCTTTCGCGACACGGATACGATATCACTTATCTCGGCGTTGATCGGTTCGGCTATGTCGATCCGGAAGAGTTGCGCGGCGCCATCCGCGACGATACGATACTGGTATCGATTATGCAGGCCAACAATGAGGTCGGAACGATTCAGGACACCAAGAAATTGTGCCGGATCGCCCATGACAAGGGCGTGTTATTCCACGCCGATTCCGTTCAGGCGCTGGGAAAAATCCCCGTCGACATCAAAGATCTTGGCGTTGATTTTCTGTCCGGTTCTGCGCATAAATTCTATGGACCAAAAGGCTGCGGCTTCCTTTTCGCCAAGACCGGAGCCCGCTTTACGCCGTTTGCGCATGGCGGCGCGCATGAACGCAACAAGCGCGCGGGAACTGAGAATGTGGCTGGTGTTGTTGGTATGGCGAAAGCTCTTGAACTGGCAGTCACGGAGTTGGGCAAGAATCAAGCTCACATTTCCACTCTGGCCAAGCAGCTTTTTGACGGTCTGCTGCAATCAGTGCCTGACTCGCATTTTCAGGGTGACCCCGACTACCGTATTGTCAACACGTTGTTCTTTACTTTTCCGGGGGCCGAGGGGGAAGCGACCATCCTGTCAATGGACATGAAAGGAATCGCCGTCTCATCCGGATCGGCCTGCACATCGGGCGCGGTCGAACCATCGCACGTACTGTTGGCCATGGGTGTACGTCCCGAGGAAGCGCAGACTGCTGTTCGTTTCTCTTTAGGTAAAGGCAATACTAAGGACGATATCGACTACACACTGGAAGTTCTGCCGCCGATCATCGAACGGCTGCGGATGATGTCTCCGATCTACGCGCAATCAAAGTAGTGTTCCGCTGACTATGCGCAATTTCCCCTCTTTCTATGCTTTCGTTGTCATGACTCCGCCGGAGCCTTGGGACTTCCTAAAGAATTCTCCTTACTGAAGTCATCTATGAAAAAGAAACTCGTTGCCGTCGCCATGTCAGGAGGAATTGACAGCTCCGTTGCCGCCGTCAAGCTGAAGCTGGAAGGGTTTGACGTCATCGGACTGACAATGAAGCTGTGGGATGTCAGTGAGATTAGCGGCGCGGACAAACATATCAGCCGACATTGTTGTTCGCTGGAGATGTTTGACGATGCGCGCAGTGTCTGCTTCAAGTACGACATTCCCCATTACGTGCTGAACATGCATCAGGATTTCAACCAGATCGTGATTGAGGATTTTATAGCCGAGTACGTCAAAGGCCGGACGCCGAATCCCTGCGTAGTCTGCAACTACAAAATCAAAT
>JAPLUP010000197.1 GCA_026397575.1 Candidatus Zixiibacteriota bacterium | reverse complement strand
TAAGCACAGTAATTGTAAATACACATGTATCCGCCTTAAGGAACTCATCGGTCACTACTACCGAGATGACCTTAGGACCCAATGCCGCGGCCCCGAGCTGGTGAGTAAACGTAAAGAACCCACCGGCTGTGATAGCCGCTCCATCAGGCTTCGGGAGAAGGAGCGACCATACCTGATCATCAGTCGCTGGAGGGCACGAGTACTGCAGATCAGGGTCGATAGCGGCGAACTCGTAACTGGTGTCACGGCACCCGTCGAGGCTAAAGCTAGCGGGGCACTCAACAATAGCCGGTGTTTCATTGACAACAGTATAGGTTCCGTAGGTTCCGAGGGGTGTAGTGGTTCCGGAGTATTGTGTAACTGTCTCGTAACCAGGAACAGGAAGCGTGTTGACAAACGCTGTCGTCGCAATCACCGGCCCAACAGGATCGACCTCAAAGGCGCCGCCATCAGTAAGGATGAACTGACCGATTGCACAGGAGGTCGTCACCGTAAATGTAACAGTATAAGTAGCAGCCGGCATGATGATCGGCACGACGTCTTTAAACCCCCAAAAACGGGTAAAGTCATCCGGCAGTACGCCATCAGCATTTGTGAGGTCGGGGTTGAGGGGGGGGATGGCGATATCAGGAAGCGGGGGCTGTATGCTAATGTCGGTGACGCGACCAAAAGCGCCGGTGAGGGTCGATTGCACTTTCGTTATAAGATCGAAAGAGGCAATGTTCACATCGGTGACCACGAAAGCCGTGATCGTCTGACCAGTGCGATTATAAGGGAACGGTCCCCCATTCACGTAGGTTACCGTAACAGCCGCGAAAATAGAGCTAAACGAGAACAGAAGCATTGTGAACGTCAGCAAATATAGTAACGAACGATCTTTTTGCTTCATTACAAGCTCCTTAATGTTTCAAAATAGTTTCTAATCAAGTGAGTCAACTTCGAGTTGTTTTGCAAATCCACCCTCGCTTACGATCTCGAAAGTGACTCGTTCAGTTTTGCACCTCACCAATCCCTCATAAGAAAAGGCGACATGCCATTACCAAAACGCAATTTAGATTAAAGCTTTAAGTAAGGCTCGTGCTGACATAAGAAAGTATGCTTGCGCATCCGGTCAGTACGTGGCTCGCGTAGAAGAGAAGAAAACTAAGAAATCCTGTACGACTTCAAAACCCTAGACAGCAGCAATGTATAAGACGCTGGCAAAATGTCAAGAGTATTTTTGCGAATTTCCACAATTTTTTTTCGAGCCGTCAGGAAAGGCGAGGTTGTCCCATAAGTTTCGCTTTGGGCATACAAGCCAAGGATAGCGTGCAACGCGTAAGGGTCGCCCTTGCGGCGACCCGCATGAACATTGGACCAAACGACGAACCCGAAGGCGCACGCCGTGTGCCGCTACGAGAAATCCCTCGTCTATCGGCTAAAATCATGCTTGTGGGACAACCTCAGGCTTCCTGACGGCGCTGCAAAAGCCAGTCAGTGTCTGGCAGTCGTCCATGCCTGTCAGCACGACACCCGGCGCCAGGGAAAGATAGTTGACGGGACAAGCACGGGGCTGCTCAGCACAACCGCCCACGGCTGTCGTTTCGGCTCGATCTCCACTCCGTTAAATAATGCGATAATAGCAATATAGCCATATCCAACAATATGTATTGATCTGAAGTGGCAATGAAAAAGGCCCTGCGTAGTGGAGGGCCTTTAGCTAATCTAACTAATCCTGTTGGTCGATCTACTGATTCGTCGCGAAAGCATCGAAGTGGATCTTGACCAGGTCGTTTAATTTCAGCAGCGCCTCCTGGGGAATGCGAATGCCGAAATCGGACAGATGGAAATTGAAGGTACCGACCATGTGCAGCAGATCGCCCGGCAGACGGCCTTTGGTGATTTCGTTCTGCTCCAGCCGTGTCAGAAACAGATTCACGGCGACATTGGCGGTCTTGCCACCCATTGTAAGTTCGCCAACGCCGGTGACCTCGATGCGTTGCTCGTTGGTGAGCACCGAACTTCTGCTTCTTTCAAAGCTCGTCAGGCGGAAGCTCATATTGGTGGCGGCGCCGAAATCGAGGAACGTCCGGGAAAACACGGTGCTGTTGCGGTCGGCAAAGCCGGTCGTCAGCTTGCTCAGCTCAACAGTCATTTCCAGCCGGGGCGCGTCCTGAATAGAGTCAAGGCTCAGATCGGTCATTAGGGTTAGCGACGAAGTAAGGGCAAAGAGAGTTTCCAGTTGGCCGGATGACTCTAAGGTCACAAAATTCCGATTATTGTCGTCAGAGGCGCGAAACGTCCTGCGTCCGAGCGCGCTGGCGCCCTCACTGGTACCGACAAGCGCCAACAGAAGCGTGCTGACCATCACCACCATCACCCAGATTCTCATAAACTGTCTCATTCTCAAAATCCTCCAAAAATATCTCAGATCAATACTGCGTCGAATATAAGCCATCTTCGTCTGTTAGCGCAAGCGCTAAAGCCGGTCGCATGCTTTTTTTGCCTCCGACAGACGCCATAGTCGAGACGCAGAAAGCTCGATGCTGTTCCAGAGAGGATAACGCGGCGTCATCTATGCATACATAGCAATATGGCTTAATGGGTATCATTAGCCAGCATGGCTGCACCAATAAGCCCGGCGTCGTTACCGAGCTTCGCGGACTTGACGAGCACGTTCCGACGGCAAGAGGCGGAGGCATATTTTCGCAGACCTTGGCGGATGGCTCGGAAGTAGACGGCGCCTCCGGCGGCAATTCCGCCTCCGATGACGATCACTTCAGGATTGAGTAGTTCGAGCGCCGAGCCGATGCCGCAGGCGAGATAGTCGGCAGCGGTGGCGATTGCCTGTTTCGCCCTGATATCACCTTGCTTGGCGCGTTCGAAGATGAATTTGACGCCCCCCGGTTCAGGTGTCTTGCGGCCATAATACTCGATGAAGGCCGAAGTAGCTGCTAATGCCTCGACACAACCGCGTTTGCCGCATTTGCACGGTTTGCCGTTTTTCTCGATAATTGTATGCCCGATTTCGGCTCCGGCAAAACTGGCGCCTCGCCAGATCTGGTTGTTCAAAACAATCCCCGAACCGATGCCGGTACCGACGGTAATATAGAGCCCCGAGCCAAATCCTTTGCCGGAGCCAAACCGGTGTTCCGCCAGCGCCATGACATTGGCGTCGTTGTCGACAACTACTTTCAGGCC
Source organism: Candidatus Zixiibacteriota bacterium (assembly GCA_026397575.1). Lineage (GTDB taxonomy): Bacteria > Zixibacteria > MSB-5A5 > CAIYYT01 > CAIYYT01 > CAIYYT01. Next base: position 1,698 of record JAPLUP010000197.1, on the reverse strand, counting down.
GGTTGCTTTGATGAGCGCCTTACCAACCTCCGCGCCTTGCCAGCCCGGAATATTCGGCGATCGACCAATGATCTTGCCGGTGGTTGCATTGACAATGCCGGGACTGCCAACACCGACGGCTTGCAGCCGCAATCCTCGACCTTGAGCCATCTGGCGCAACAACTCGGTGACACGCGCGAATTCGCTGAGAATCGCGCGCCGACCTTTCGGGGTGGGGACTGACGATTTGAAGATGACTTGAGCGGACATGTCGACCAGGCCGAACTTGATAAATGTGCCGCCGAGGTCAATGCCGGCAAAGACGTTTTTCTTCATGAAGACATTCTGTCGAAGCGGGAACTGGATTTCAACAAAAAAAGTGAGGACACTAGCCCTCGAACGGGCGGTCACGAAGGAAATCGGGGCGATAGTGATGCGGGCTGGTCAACTCCTGCACCCAACCTCGATAGAATCCGAGGCGATCGAATTCATGCAGTACTTCGTCATATTCCGTTTTCGTGACGGTTCTGCCGAGCGTTGGATGTGTGCTGACGCGATGGGTTGGGTAGTATTGTGACATCAAGGAAATATGTACCGACGGCGATAGCTCGTCGGCGATAAAGCGTAAAACGGCCTTGGAGTTCTCGGCTTCTCCGGGCAGGACCAGATGTCGGATAATCATTCCCGATTCTATGACGCCTTCATCGTCCATCCTGACGCTGCTTCCTTTCTGGCTAAACATTTCGCGAATGGCAGCGGTGGCGTGCTCAACGTAGTTGGGTGTGTCGGAGTATGTCGCAGCCAGCTTGTTATCCATGTACTTCAGGTCCGGCAGATAGACCTGAATCGTGCCGTCAAGCTGTCGAATCGTCTCCACACGGTCAAATCCGTTGGTGTTGAAAACGAATACCGGATTATGCCCGCGTGCTTTGAGGGTATTGATGATGACCTTCATTTGCGGCACAAAATGTGAGGGCGACACGAATCCGACAAGTCGAATACCGGTGGTTAGAATCGCTTCGATTTGCTTGATGATGCTGATCAAGTCATCCTGATCCTGCGCTACTGGGAGACGATTCTCGCTAATCTGGTAGTTCTGACAATAAGCGCACTGCATGTTGCAGTGGCTGAAAAAGAGATTGCAGATTCCGCGTTGCCCGGACAGCGCGGGCTCCTCGCCCCGATGGGGGAAAATCGAATCGATGGCGAAACCACTGCCCGCCTGACAGTAGCCGAGTTGCGACGATGTGCGGTCAGCATGACAGTCTCGCGGGCAGATCGAACATTCTTTCAGTTCCTCCAACGGTGCGAATATGGTTTGCCAGTCGAGCTTCCAAGTATCGTCCGGCGGGTGCAGACTTAGATTCATCGAGGGGAATATAGGCGGTAGTTCACACCGTTACAAGAGGTGGTGTGGCCGGGTCAGGCCATGTGGAAGACGTACGTCGGGAGATTTCTTTGCTCCCGCCCGCTATCAACCCCGGCGTATAAGGAAGTCGGGTAGATTTTCGACTTGTCGTTGCGCGGTGTATTGCGGCAATCTATACTTGGCGTTCACGGGCAACGGCAGGAGGGATTGATGATAAAGATCGAAAACAGCTTGTTGGTGATTGTCGACGTGCAGGGGAAACTGGCCCAATTGATGTTCGAGAGGGAGAAGCTGATCGCCAATTTGGTGCGAATGGTAAAAGGCGCACAGATTCTCGGTATTCCCATTCT
>JAPLUP010000200.1 GCA_026397575.1 Candidatus Zixiibacteriota bacterium | reverse complement strand
CTGCCAATTCAAGCGACGGATCGCCTTTGATAAGAAGGCGCTCAATGATCCTTCTCGCCGTCTGGGGCGTGACATTCGCATAGCTGACGCGGGACTCACCCGGCATGGTGATGTCCATCAACGGTTCCAGGTAGCAGGGGCCGATGCAGCCGACCTGCACCACCGTGGCTTCGAGTCGATTGTCTTCCAGTGTCTTTCGCACTGCTTCGAGGACATCTAAAGCTCCGGCCGCAGTGCCACAGGTGGCCGTTCCGATATGGATGACCGGAACTTTGCTCGCGCTCAAGGAGTCCCACTTGGCTTGCGCCTGTTGTCTTCTTGCTGTCAGATCATTCACGGCGACTCAGTATCTCCTCCAAACCGGTTACCATCATGCGGGCGTGAACGCGATCGTTGATCTTGACCACCGGCGCCAATGCGCAGCAGCCAAGGCAGTTCACTCTTTGGAAATCAAAGCGGCGATCTTCGGTCACCTGCCCAATAGACACTCCGAGTTTCCAACCCACCGCATCAGAAAGCAGTTTGCCGCCGTGCACATGACAGGCGGTTCCCATGCAGACCTTGATGGATGTTGTGCCGGGCTCCGTAAAGCGGAACTTGGAGTAGAAAGTCGCCACGCCATAAATCTGATTCTCGGAAAGGCGCAAGAACTGGGCGGTGTGTTTGACAGCGTCTTCAGAAATGTAACCGAATTTTTCCTGTATCCTCAGCAGAATCGCAATCAGATCACCCTCTTCACCTTTGAAGGCAGAGAAGATCCTACCATATTCGTTGTCGGTCATGTCGTCTCTCACTTGCTGATTTTGTGCGTTTCGAAGGCTATTTGCTATTCCCCATCCGTTCGCTGTGATTGAGAAAGGAAAATACAGTCGGTAAGCTTCACTTGTCCTCTTACGAAATCCTCGGCAAAAACCTTGCACGTTGGTGAACCGCAGCAGCCACAATCAATTTGTCGTAGCTTCTGGTAGACCCGCTCTTGTTCCTTCATTCTCTTGATGGAGGTCTCGAGATCCGTATCGAAATACTCTGTCGGACGCGGCAAGATGGCATGCTCCAGAGAATAATATCCCTCGCGCAGCTTGCGCTGAATATCCTCATGTTCTCGCTTGGGGTGGCTTTCGTATTTGTGTCGCTGTTTGTTGCTATTGGACTGGGCCACATAAGGGTTCTCGACATTCAACGGTCCGCCAAGACAACCAAACATGTGCGCCAACGCTTCCACAAACACCACGTTTCGCAAACGCGAGTTCTCGATGTCATCTAGTATCTGCATTACATGATCTATGCCCGAGACAGCCAACCAATTCTCTGCCTTGATCGATTGGATGATGCTCCCGGTGCTGGACCAGCCACTGCTAAACGAGAAATCCTCAGGCACCATGCTCGGATCAAACTCCTCTTTGACGTTTACCACGTGAGGTAGCAGAATCGGATAGGTGTCCTTGATAGAGATCACATCATCAAACCACGACTTGGCTTTCTCCGCAGGTTGTCTGATGGACACGATCTTGGCCGGGCAGTTGGCAAGATAGTAGATGCCGAGTTCCTCCGGCTTGATCCCCAGCTTGGATGGCAGGTGCCTTCTGATCTCTCGCGCCGTCATTTCACGCGGCACGTCCATCGGTACGATCAATTCGACCAGATCGGGATACTTCACCTGGATCAATCGCACGATCGAAGGGCAATAGGAAGAGATGAGCGGCAAACGGCCTTTGTAACCCTTGATGTATTCGAGCATGGCGTTGCCGAGTGCCAGGGCCGAGATATTGCCATCTACAACATCGTCAAAACCGAGCTGCTTCAGAGCCAGATGGATGATATAGGGATGAATGCTGGGGTCAAATTGGGAATAGAGTGCCGGACTGGGCACGACGACCTTGTGTTTGAATTTGGGTAGCTTGGCAATCGGATCAGAAATCAGAACAACAGCGCCAGAAGGACAAACGGAGAGGCATTTTCCGCAATCGATGCAGAGCTCCTCCATAATAGTGGCTTTTCCTGCTCTCACGCGGATGGCCTGGGATGAACATTGTCGCAGGCAGGTCATGTGACCTCGACATTTGTCCGGGTCGACTTTGTGAGCATGATAGTATTTCGCCATGCCTACTTCCCTAAATCAAGATTCGAAGTTCCTCATATGACGAAGCGCATCACCAGAATTGTGCCCTTTCCGACCATGCTGCTCACCTTCAGGTCATCAGCGTTGCGCTTGATATTCGGCAATCCCATACCCGCACCAAAACCCATGGCGCGTTGCTCCTCCGTGGAGGTTGAGAAGCCTTCTTGCATCGCCTGGTTGATGTCCGGGATACCTTTTCCTTCATCGTTAATTACGACTTCGACCGCTCTGGGTGTTACCGATAACTGCACCTTGGCCCGTATGGCGTGCATTACCACGTTCATCTCTCCCTCGTAAGTGGAAATCGCAACGCGTCGCACAATCTTGGGGTCAATTCCGATTTTCTTAAGAACAGACTTTATCTCCGTCGAAACCATGCCCGCCCTTGCGAAATCACTGCCTTCGATATGGAAGTCACTACTCAACAGAATTTCATCTGCTGCATGCGTGACTGGAGATACGTCAGAGTCTGGCTTGATTCCCCTCTTCTCGGCATCCAGCCGGATGCAGGCGTCGAACATGTCGAGTTCCGTCGACATCAGCACGAGATGATGATCTCGGGCAAAGGCCAGAGACCCGTCCTTCGACTTCTTGCCTCGAAGGAGCACAACCCCTATAAACTCGGCCATGTGGGCCGAGATGATGGCCTGCTGGGATGCAAGGCCGGTTAGTAGAATGGAGTTCGGTTTGCCAAACGCCAGGACATCGCTCATAAGGTCCGAGGCATAAATGTGTTCGACCTCGGTGTCCAGCCATCCGCTTCCCTCGATAACAGAGGCTTCAAGGGCCTCCTTGACCTTCGCAATTCTCACGGTCGCCAATTCCACTCCAAGAGGTTCATCAGACAGTACACTCCACAAACGATCTTGTCATCCCGCGGCTTGACGGGTTGTATGGTACTATTTCGTCACCAACCCCAACGAATATAGCTTGCCCACCAACTCAAACGTGGAAATCTCAGTCCACAGAATGGCGATGTCATGTTGATTGGCAAGTTCCAGTGTGTCCTGGGGGACTTTCTTGCCGCTGGTAATGACGATCGCCGCAGCGTCGACAAGATTGGCGGCAGGAACGATATTCTTGTGCGTCTGGACGGTGATCCACAGGTTTCCAGATTTCGCTCCAGCCATCACGTCGCTGAGCATGTCCGACACGAACACACCGTCCACATTCCGCGGTTCAAACTCGGTCAATGGAGTAAGGCCGGTACTTTCGATTAAGTCCTTCGTAGTCATGAAAATTCTCCAGCTTAATCCCAGCGGACAGTATCCTGTCCGGGTTAGAACAATGGTTTTCTCTCTTCTGGCGCCTCGAGGGAGAGCATTCCGACGTCATGTATAAATTCTCCCCGGCAGAGAGAGAGACTCTTAATCTGATCAAACCAAACGATCTTTATAGTTGACCGCGAAGTATCCCTTCGCTGGTTGAAATAGTCGGTCAGGACTTGCAGTTTCCGCTCCGGGATTGGCTTGGTCTTGGCCTCCGGCAGGAAACCAAACGCAACCAGAATCCAGGTCTTCCTGGCTGCACACTCTTTGCGAAGAATCTCGACCTTACAATCAGGCAGACAGCCGGTGCAGTAAAGCAGGCCCAGGAGATCCTCGTTGCTCTGCACCTGGTTGCAGACCGTGCACTGCAGGTCGAATCTGAAAGTCTGAGCGTTCTCCACTATTGACCACAAACAGAGCCCCTCGCGATATTCGTCCCAGGTGTCCTGCGTAGAGAAATATGTCCTGACGGTCTGGCAGTGAGAGCACTTCTCGAAAACGGTAAAGCCAAACTGGATATTAGTCATGCTCCATCGGTGCTGGCATTCAGGCATCGCTATTCATTTCCTCTTCTGAGATTGCCTAATATTCTCTTCGTCGTGTATTGGTTATCAATTGAAGTGAGAAAAACGTTGAGAAGCATCATCAGTATTCTTTCGCCATCAGCGCGCAGTCGTCGTCACCGTGAGAAAGTAGTTGCTCTCCACACGGTTTCTGTCATCTGTCGTTCTGCAAGCAATTGCAGAAACCACGAGGAATTCCCGAAACTCCTGGCCGAAAACGCGCTTGCGTTCACGCTGCCGAACTTAGCCCATGATACTAACTTCCGGCAAGAAAACCAACACAATTTTGCCGAAAGCAGGTGAATTTCCGGACCAGTGGGTATTGCCCTGATCACCGACACTGCCACCGTGGCAAGCTGCAAATGACGATCGGCGATTGTGCTTCTCTGAAGAACCAAACCGGCTCTTTGTCAATGGATTCTGGAGTGACGCAGTGGGCAGTAGGAAAAGAATTCAGATACTGAGTGTTGCCTTGATCAAGGCGACAGCGGACTGGGGCGGGCTTGTAACCCGCCCCAGGTAATATTCGTCAAACTGCAGGCCATCGTAATTGAGACCTCGAATCTCATCACAAGTGACCTGCGTCAACTTCGTGAGACGACCCGATCAGGTTGCTCCGGTTTCCCGACTAAACAACTCCCTGAGCGATCATCGAATCGGCAACCTTAACGAAACCGGCGATGTTAGCGCCGTTCGCGTAGTTGATGTAATTGCCTTCTTTGCCGAACTCAACGCACTGCGCATGGATGGCTTTCATAATGCCGTGCAAACGCTGATCGACTTCCTCGCGAGTCCAGGACAGACGCAGACTGTTCTGCGACATCTCCAGACCGGAGGTCGCCACACCACCGGCATTGGCAGCCTTGCCCGGACCATAGAGAATCCTCTTGTCGATGTAAACCTTGATCGCATCCGGGGTCGATGGCATGTTCGCGCCTTCGCTGACCACGTATACACCGTTCTTTATCAGGTTCTCGGCGTCCTTGCCGTTGATCTCATTCTGAGTCGCCGACGGGAACGCGCAGTGAGCCTTGTGATTCCAGAGCGGATTGTAATCCATCTTGGGATCAATCGGCGTGTAGACGGCGGTTTTGTACTTGTCGGAGTACTCTTTCATTCTGCCACGACGGACGTTCTTGAGGTCCATCACGAATTTCAGCTTTTCGCGATCGATACCGGCTTCGTCGTAGATGTAACCATTGGAGTCGGACAGAGTGACCGGCTTGCCGCCGAAGTCAAGAATCTTCTCGACTGTGTACTGTGAGACATTGCCGGAACCGGAAACCAGGCAGACCTTGTCCTTCAAGGTTTCACTTCTGGTGGAGAGCATCTCCTGCGCAAAGTAGACAGCGCCGTAGCCAGTCGCTTCCGGGCGAATCAGACTGCCGCCCCACTTGAGTCCTTTGCCCGTTAGCACACCGGTGAATTCATTGCGAAGCTTTTTGTACTGCCCGAACAGATAACCAATCTCACGGCCGCCAACACCAATATCACCAGCCGGTACGTCCGTGTTCGGACCGATGTGGCGGAAGAGTTCGCTCATAAAGGCCTGACAGAACTTCATCACTTCTAAGTCGGACTTTCCCTTAGGATCAAAATCCGAACCTCCCTTGCCACCACCCATCGGTAGTGTGGTCAAGGCGTTTTTGAGCACCTGCTCGAAAGCGAGGAACTTGAGAATGCCAAGGTTGACCGTCGGGTGGAAGCGCAGACCCCCTTTGTAAGGACCGATAGCGCTGTTCATCTCGATACGGAAACCTCGATTAACTTGGATTTCACCCTTATCGTCCACCCAGGGAACGCGGAACATCAGAAGTCTCTCGGGTTCCACAATCCGCTCCAGCACTTTATGTTCACGATAAATCGGGTGCTTGTCCAGAAATGGCATCAACGATTCCACTACTTCCTGGACCGCTTGATGAAATTCTTTCTCTCCCGGATTCTTGGCAATGACATGCTCCATGAAGGCAGCAACTTTGCTTGACATCGAGGCTCTCCTT
>JAPLUP010000343.1 GCA_026397575.1 Candidatus Zixiibacteriota bacterium | reverse complement strand
GTCCTCGAGTACAACAATGTCGAGAAGGGGATGTCAGTCAAGGAACGGATCCTGACGTCGCTCTTCCAGTCGGTTACACCACGCACGGCCGGGTTCAATACGGTCGACACCGGCGCACTGTCTGATGCGACGTTGGTTATTGTTGGCATCCTGATGTTTATCGGCGCCTCTCCCGGTTCGACCGGCGGTGGCATCAAGACGTCGACGTTCGCGGTGCTGATGGGAATGATTCGCTCCACAATCGGTAAGAATCAGAGGGTCACTTTCTACAAGCGCTCAGTCAGCGCGTTGGTGCAGTCGGAAGCGGTGACCCTGATTTTTCTCGCCGGGGGCGTTGTCATATTCGGCAGTTTGCTGGTACAAATGGCTGAGATGGCGAATGCGTCGTCAGTGGCGGCGCACGGGAAGTATCTGGAGTTACTGTTTGAGACGGTCTCCGCGTTCGGCACGGTTGGTCTTTCCGCCAACATTACGCCGACGTTGTCAACCTTCAGTAAATATGTGCTCATTATTGTCATGTTCATCGGGCGCCTTGGACCTCTCACGCTGGCGGTTGCGCTGAGCAGACGCATGGCAAAGACCGAGCTCGTTTATCCCGAAGGACGTATCTTGATCGGATAGCGAGGAGAAGATGTCTATTATGAGTGTGGCGCCTGGTTGTCAAATTATAGATTCTTGTTTTCGGAGCAGATAGTATGGCATTGAGGACTTTCGGGATCATCGGTCTGAGTAGCTTCGGGCACTATTTGGCACTCGAACTTGCGAGAGCAGGGCACGATGTTGTCGTCGTCGACAACAATGAGGAAAAGGTGGAAGCGATTAAGGATTTCGTGGCCAAGGCAGTGATTGCCGATGCCTCAGATCGCAAAACCCTGGCAGAACTGGGACTGAAGCAGTGCGATGCCGTGATCGTCAGCCTCGGCACTTCGATCGATGTCAGCATTCTCGTCACTCTCTATCTCAAGGAGATGGGGATCAGACACATCATGGTTAAGGCGATAACACCCGATCAGGGCAAGATCGTCGAATTGATCGGCGCCAATGAAGTGGTCTACCCCGAACGCGACATGGCGCTACGCGTGGCGAACAAGCTTCGCTTCCCAAACGTTATCGAGCAGATGACGGTAGGGGAGAACCTGCAATTGGTCGAGATTATGGTACCGGATAGTTTTGTCGGCAAGACCCTAAGCCAATTGGACCTTCGCAAGCAGTATCAGGTTCAGGTGGTTCTGCTGCGCTCCAGCGGTACCGAAAAAACAACGCTTCTTCCAGCCGGAGATCGTGCCCTTCAGAAGGGGCAAATCCTGGTCGTGTTGGGTGAAACGAAGCCGATTGAACGGTTCCAGAGAGAGTGGCAGTAGATTGAATAGCTACTTCACGTGATAAGCTCAACGTAGATGATTGCGTATAAAGTGATCGTTCATGTGCTTCTGGACAGTGCCGCATCTGCGCGCTCGTACAACCTCGTGCTTAAGGAGCTCAACTATGAAAGAAACTGTGGTGTTTATTCTCTGGCTGGCACTGACGCTGGCTGCAACAGAATCAAACGGTGTCATGGCTGAAGGCAAGAAACTCGATTACCCGCCGACCCGCACCGTGAACGTCATCGACACAATCCACGGAGTACCCGTGCCCGATCCCTATCGCTGGTTAGAGCCAAGTGCTGATCCGGAGGTAGGGAAATGGACCGACGCACAAAACGCATTGACCAGATCGGCGCTCGACTCGCTGCCGTTCCGCGAGAAGATTAAGGTATGCCTTGCCGAACTATGGAATTACGCAAGGTCATCGGCCCCCTCGAAATACGGTTCACGCTATTTCTTTAATAAGAACTCCGGTCTACAGAACCAGTCGGTACTCTATGTCAAGGACAATCTCGACGGCAAGCCGAGCACGCTGATTGATCCGAACGCTTTCTCCACAGACGGCACGCTGGCAATGGACTGGACGTCCATTTCCGACGACGGCACCATGATTGCCTATGGAGTCTCGGCGTCCGGGTCGGAGGATGCAACTCTGCACCTGATGAATGTTGACACTCATGAAGTGTTGCCGTTGGAGATTACGCGCTGCAAGTACACTTCCGTCGCCTGGGAGAAAGACAACAGCGGTTTCTTCTATACACGATTTCCCGTTAAAGGGACGGTGCCTGACGGCGATGAAAACTACTATCAAAGGCTCTTTTACCACAAGATGGGCGCTGATGCCTCGACTGATTCGCTGATATACGAGCGGCCTGAGCAAAAGGAACTGGGAATCGGGGTCGGTATGTCCGAAGATTGTCGTTACCTCATCGTGGTAGTGTATGCCGGTACCGGCCAGACCAACGAGCTTTATTATATGGACTTGGCGAAACGCGACGGTCTTAGACCGATTGTCACCGGTTTTGCCTCTGCCTACACTGCGATTGTTGTCGAGAACAAAATCTACATTCTCACTCGCGAAAACGCTCCCAACTTTAGAGTCATGGTTGCCGACATGAGCGACCCACGCCACGAGAATTGGAAAGAGCTTATCCCCGAGGGTGACGAGTCGCTGCAGGGAATTCGCTGTATCAATCGGCGTCTGGTGCTGACCTATCTTCACAACGCCTATTCGGTTGTGAAACTGTACAGCTTGGCGGGAGCGTTCGAGAAGGAAATCGCGCTGCCGACTCTGGGGGATGTCAACAGTATTACCGGCAAATGGGACGAACCCGAGATGTTTCTCTCTTTCAGTTCGTTCGTCTATGCGCCAACGATTTTTCGCTACGATTTCGACATCGACGAACTTAAAGTCTACGATGTGGCAGCCGTAAAAATGGACCCGGAGAAATATGAGACGCATCAGGTCTGGTATCCCTCCAGGGACGGCACCAAAATCTCGATGTTCATCGTGCACAAAAAAGGGCTGAAACTGGATGGTTCTAACCCGGCGCTGCTTTACGGCTACGGCGGTTTCTCGGTAAACATGACTCCCTACTTCAGTTCCTCGCTCCTGCTCTGGTTCGATCACGGCGGCATCTATGCCATGCCAAATCTACGCGGCGGTAACGAATACGGGGAAAAATGGCACGAGGCCGGAATGCTCGGTAAGAAAAAGAATGTATTCGACGACTTCATCGCCGCCGCTGAATGGCTGATTGCCAACAAGTATACAAGCAAGGACAAGCTGGCCATCGAAGGGGGCTCCAACGGCGGTTTGCTCACCGGAGCGGTTATGGTGCAGCGTCCTGATCTATGCAAGGCCGTGCTGTGTGAAGTTCCGCTTCTGGACATGATTCGCTACCAGATGTTCTTGATTGCCCGATTCTGGGTTCCGGAATACGGTTCATCGGAAGATTCCACTCAGTTCAAGTATTTGCTCGCCTATTCGCCATACCACAACATCAAGCCCAACACGCATTATCCCGCCGCGCTGATCAAAGCGGGTGAGTCGGATGGCAGAGTTGATCCCTGTCATGCCCGCAAATTTGCGGCGGAGATGCAGGCGGTTAATGTCGGCTATAATCCGATTCTCCTCTGGATTGAACGCAAGGCGGGACACGGCCAGGGCAAGCCAATCTCAATGCAGCTTGACGACTCCGCAGACAATTGGGCATTTCTGTTCTGGCAGTTGCAGATGAAGTGGTAAGGACAGGGCGCAGCCAAGGGTGCGCGGTGTAAGTCTTCATGCGCCGCGATTCTATGGGCATGGGGTGCCACGTCCCGTGAATAGTGCGCGGCATATGTCTACATGTGCCGACGGAATGCCCGGTTTCTCGCTTCTTGTCGTTGGTTACGGGGAACTCAGTAAGAGGAGCTACCCCAGCAAACTGTATACGGCGGCATGCAAATCGGGGAATCAAGTCACCGTTCTCGGACCAAAAGCGAGTGCCGTTCCCACTTACGGAAAACTGTCTGCAAGGAGTCAACCCCGTCGTCTGTCAAGTACATCGCCGCGCCCTTGGGATTCTCGGCCATTACGTCGACAGTGTTGATGACGTATTCGAGATAGGCTGACCGTTTGACTGCCGCAAAGGTAACGTTGTTAACGAAACAATCAAGGTTAGTCACTTTGATGTTCTTGTGAGGAGATGCAACCCAACTGATTACGCCGGCATGAAATGCCCCCACAACGGCGCCTTGTGGATATCGCAATGTAACTGCGTTAATCTCGCTCCCCCAACCCTTTTCCAGACGATCTGGTTGCCAGGGAAATCGGCAGATTCCAAGCGCCAGCACTGTCGCGAAAAGGGCCGCAGCAACAATCGGAAACGGTTTCCTCAGCCATCTTGGAACGGCCGGATCGGTGAGAAAGGTCGGCAGCGAAACCCCCACGATTAGGCAGAGGTAAGCGAAGTATGGTAAGGCGTACCAAGTTTCATACGACCGAAATACAAATCCCAGCACCAATGTATGAAGGAACATTAAGACCAATGCACAAGCTATCAGAAAGGTACTATTGGCTGCCCTCAAGCGGCTGATTATGCTCCGTCTGGCGCAGACAAGAGGAATGAGCACTCCGCATGCCAATAAGAACATCACGATAATCGATAACCGCGGCGGTTGAAACTCCTCTCCCAAGAGCCATCGCGTCGGCCAGATAACGGGCGCTGCTGCCGGATACACCAATGACTTGAACACGCCTGAAATGCTGCTCCAATCGGTCTTGAGTGAACCATAGATGCCATGGGAGTAAAACTTGACCTGCCCAGAGACCTGCAGGATACTGCCGAAACTACTCAGGTTCCAGATGAACCATGGCGACATGACTGCCAGTGCACTGGCGCCTGTGACCGCCAACCAACCCATAGACTTTCCGGTTTCCGGAGTTCGACCGCTGGATCTGAATAAGCAGCACAATGAGAGCGGGACCCCAAGAGTGATCAGATTGTCGGTGCGCGCTAGTCCGGTCATGCCGACCATCGCGGCCATCACCTTCAACCCCATCATCCGCTACCATTACCAACGCCATTTGAACAATCACAAACCCCAGATGGTAGCCCTGATGGCTTGCATGAAAAAACTGTTGCTGATGGCTCGGGCCATTCTGATCTCTCGGCAACCCTTTAATCCCAACCTAAAACCATTGACATGAAGGACGGTATCTACTCAACTACGCTTTGGATGGGGTACCGAACTGACGGAACAGGAATGATCTACAAGCCAAGTATCGTGACCCCTCGGGCCTGCAGCGCCGGCACATCCACTGTAAGCGACTGCTGCGACAATGGATTCTGTCCCGCGTAAACCGTATCGCCACTTGCCAGACCGCTGTTGGCCACCAGCGGCGCCAGATTGGTGATGTCGTTGTCGGAAATATCCAACTGATGCAATTTGGTCAACCCTGCCAACGCTGAGATGTCCGAAACCGCGTTCGCCCTCAGGTGGAGAAGTTCGATATTCACTAGCCCGCTCAAAGGGGCAATGTTGACAATTCCGTTGCCGGTCAAACCCAAGCCGCGAAGGCTGACTAGATTCGCCAACGGACTCAGGTCGGTCACAGAGTTTCCGGCAAGGAGTATCGCTGTTAAGATGGTCCAAAGCTCAATGCCGTTGAGGCTGGCGATACCGGCCTGATTCGCGTCCAGGAAGTCGTGGCCCATCAGGTCAGAGCGGAGAATACTGCCGGTTGGTTTTGAAATGAGGACCCTGACTACCGAATCCAAATGCGAATCGGCGAAGGTCACAACCACGTCGGTGAAACAGACGCCCATCACGCACCCGGACGGAGCACAGTTGGTCGCTTCATCGCAGGCCTGCAGGGCGAAATAGTAGGTGGAATCTTTCTTGAGTCCGGTTACGCACATAGAGTCCTTTTGTCCCGCTGGACTCGGGTGCGGCTCATAGCCGACCTGAAAGGCGCTATCCCAGTTGGCCTCGGTAATCCAAGCATGCCAGTAACGGATGTCGTACGATGAGGCCGTTCCTTGGTCGGCATCGTCGCCGGTGGCCGTCCAGATCAGCGTGACGCTGCTATCCGTAACTGAGGATACCCGGAGATCGAGGATGTTGTATGGCGTATTGCCGTCATCTCCGTCATCACCTCCAGAGCTCTTCTTGGAGCATGACAAAACTCCCAGCAGTCCAAGGGCGAGAAGTGCGACAATCCAGTGTTTGCGTAATGCAATGTGCATAGTGTTTCTCCAGTTTATTCTTGACGTGAAGCATCTCCGGCGGTAATCGACACGAGATATGGTAACTAATCGACGACCATCGTGGATACAACAATTTCCGTTGATTTCATGGGGAGCTGGATCAGCGGATGGGTACTACTCTGGACGCGAAGAGGTTGAATGCGATGATAGCGAAGATTCAAGTTGTTGTCAGACAATCAGTCAAGGTGCAAGGAATAAGGAAATGCCGAAGGGGGGATTTGAACCCCCACGTCCATACGGACACTGCGCCCTGAACGCAGCGCGTCTACCAGTTCCACCACTTCGGCAGGTCAACTCCCGACCGCAGCCACCGCAATCGGCAACCGCCTGTCAGGCTGGTCGACCAAGATATTTGCTGGTGTCGGGAACGCAAGCAGAAAATGATTTGGCGAATTTACTGCTGGATATCGGTCGCCAGTTGGTAGCGCACTATGCTGTTGTTACCGGTGTCGGCGATATAGAGAATGCCGTTACTATAGGCCAATCCTCGCGGGCCCCGAAATTGCCGTTCACCGGAGCCTTCCGTGCCGAACTCCAGTAGTTTCTGGCCGGTGCGATCATACTTGTACAACAAGTGGCGTGTGCCCAAGTCCGGGTCAGTCGCCTCCAACAGCACGTAGAAATTCGATAGTTCGTCCACCGCAATCTGTTTGGGGCCGCGTGAACTCAATCTCACCAAAGGCGGCAAACCTTCCTCGCCTACCGTAAATAGCGGTGCACCGTTGATCGGGCTGACAATCTGTACGCCGAGATTGCCGTAACCCTGGGCAAGCGCGAGATAATTCTGTCCGGCGATGGCATAGAAATAGACATCCATCGGATATGACGTCTTGCCAACGGCCACGCCTTGACCAACCAGTGCAGGCGGCACCGATTCGTCCTGGCCATTAAATTTCAGGATCCCCATCCAGAAGTCGGCGAGAAAGTACTCTTTGTTGGTTTCGGCGGAAGCTGCGATTCCCCAGAACTCGGCTTCATGCCAGATGTCGCGTTGATAGAGCGGGTCGTAAGTCGAAAAATATGGCGAATCGGCCCGCCAGGCGACTTGGAAGCCCTCGTTGCCAAAGTGTCGTTTGCGATAGATAGCATTGCCGTAATTAGTCGAATGGCGGAGTATTCGCATCGAGTCAGTTCCTGCGAATATCGTGTCCACATGTACTGCAATGTAATCACCGGAAACGACGAGTAGATCCAGTCCGCGATCTTGAGTGATCGCCACTGGATTGATGACCGAAAACGACTCTACGAAGCTGCCGTTATCATCAAGTTTGAGAACGCGATCGTTCTTGGTATCGCAGACGTACACAAACTGATCGTAGCCGATGCAGACGTCATAAGGTCTGTTGAATGCTATTCCGTCAGCCGCTGTCCATGTCGGATTGATTTGCACATAAGCAGTGTCAATGGTCGCGCAGTTGTAACAGGGAGTGGGAAGATCGGATGGCAGCGCAACCTTGTCTCCGCAGCCATTAGGCAGCATGAGGGCGACAGCCGCCAGTAAGCCCAACGCAAAGCTGACATAGATGCCCGGAATTTTCAACCCACGTCTCATCAGAAACTTACCCCCAGCCCGAGCTTCAATCGCCTCCGACTCAGGAACCGTGTAGGATTGTCCCAGAGCGATTGTGATCTGGCGAATTTACTGCTGGATATCGGTCGCCAGTTGGTAGCGCACTATGCGGTTGTTATCGGTGTCGGCGATATAGAGAATGCCGTTACTATAGGCCAATCCTCGCGGGCCCCGAAATTGCCGTTCACCCGAACCTTCCGTGCCGAATTCCAGTAGTTTCTCGCCAGTGCGATCATACTTGTAGAGCATGTGGTGCGCACCCAGGTCAGTGTCAATCGCCTGCAGAAGTACATAGAAGTTCGATTGCTCGTCAGCCACCACCTGCTTGAAGCCGCGTGCACTGGTTCTTACCAACGGCGGCAATCCTTCTTCGCCTGCGGTAAAGAGCGGTATACCGTTGATCGGGCTGACAATCTGCACCCCGAAATTGCCATCGCCTTGGGCAAACGCGAGATAATTCTGTCCGGCGATGGTGTACAAGAAGATATCGCACGGATATCGTGTCTTGCCGTAAGCCGCTCCTTCACTAACTAGTTCCGGCGGCACCGGTTTGTCACTGCTGTTAAATCTCAGAATTCGGCCCACCCCGAAGTCGGCGAGAAAGTATTCTTTGTTGGTCTCCGTGGAAGCCGCAATTCCCCAGAATTCGGCTTCATACCAAACATCGCGATTCAATTGAGGGAAGTATCGCGCATAATATGGCGAATCGGCCCGCCAGACAACCTGGAAGCCCGCATTGCCAAAGTGTCGTTTGCGGTAGACAGCATTGCCATAAGTGGTCGAATCGAGGCCAATGCGCATCGAGTCCGTACCGGCGAAGATTGTGTCCGGCTTAGTCGTAAAAAAATCCCCGGCAACTACAAGCAAATCCAGTCCGCGATCTTGAGTGATCGCCACCGGATTGATGACTGAATCCGATTCAATGAACGTTCCATCCTCAGCAAATTTGACGACGCGGTTGTTTCTTGTGTCGCAAATGTACACAAACCGATCGTAGCCGATGCAGACGTCATAAGGCTTGTTGAATGTAATCCCGTCAGCCGCTGTCCACGTTGGATTGACCTGTACATAAGCCGTGTCAACGTTCCCGCAACTGTAGCAGGGAGCGGGAAGATCGGATGGCAGCGCCACCTTGTCCCCGCAACCAATGGGTAACAAAAGAGCGATAGCCGCCAGTGCGCCCAACGCAAGGCTGACATAGATGCCTGGAATCTTGAGTCCACGCCTCATCAGAAACTCACTCCCAGCCCGAGTTTTAGCTGCCTCGGACTCAGGAAACGTGTCGGATTCTCCCACAGCGGCAGACGATATGACAACGGGGGCAATTCGAACAGGTTGCCACCGGTTGGGATGACGTCGCCCTGACGGTATTCCTTGCCGGTCAGAGGATTGATTAGAGTGACGTTCTTGTGATCGAGCAAGTTCGTGCCTTCGAAATAGAGCGTCAACGTATTCTTTTTAATGTGGAAATACTTCTGGAATGAGAAGTCTAAAGAATTCCACCATGGCCCGATCTTCGAGTTGGTTGCTCCTTTTGGGACGAATACGGTGTATCCGAAATCGTCGGTCGTCTGAACATAAGGCGTGTAGCGCTTGCCTGCCTGCCCCCAGAACTTGACGTTAAGGTTACAGTCGCGTGGCAATGGCACGCCGAGTACTCTCGGCCTTCTGTCGGCCGGGACAGTAAAATTGGCCTTGACCACAAATTGCCACGGTTTGTCCCAATCGAAGGCGACATCATTGTAAATCGCGCCTTCCGAACGTGTTTTCAGTCCACGCAAGATGTCAGCCGGCAATGACCGCTCTCCGCGCGCTCGGCTAAAGGAGCTGTTGGCTGACAGGGTAAAGATGTCGCTGGCCTTGTGAATGAACTCAAGTTCGACTCCCTGGCTAGTGGCATAGTCAAGATTGAAATAGACGAAGTAGGTCTCGTCAGGGAAACGCGGATCGGGTGAGATTGCCGTCGCGGCGATGTAATCCTGTATGTATTTGATGTAGCCGGAAATTCCCAACGCTATCCGCGGATTTGGCAGCCATTTCAGCCCTGTCTCGATATTGGTGACTTTCTCAAAATCCAGCGCCGGGTTGCCGAACAACTGGTAGGCCGCATTGGATGGTGTATAGAGTTTTGCGTAAAGATACTGCGGCGAAGGCTTGTGGGTGAAGCGCGAATAGGAGGCGAACAGCGTCAATTCGCGGCTGATCATGTTGGCGAGGCCGAAACGGGGCGAGATGATTCCACGCGCCCGGCGACCGAGAACCTGCGACGTTTCGTTGTAGTATTTATCACGCAGCGCCGCGCTCAGAGGCGAGATACTGTCGTTGGCCAGCGCGTCCTCAGCATACTTCCCGGCAAACCAGAGATCATAGCGTAAGCCAAAATCGAAAACCATGCCCTGCAGATTCAGGTGATTCTGGATAAACACGCCGTGTGAAGAAGGCTTCGCTTTATAGGCATCGTAGTTAAGCCCGAATCCCGATGCGCCCAGCCAAGGTTTGTAAATGTCAAGCACTTGGATCGTCTGGAATTCGGACTCGGTTCCCATTTTAAGCGAGTAATTCTCTTGTACTTTGGTCTCATAGGTTGTCTTGAGGCTGTAGTTCTCAATATAGTGGTCATACCAGCTATCGCCGTCTCCGGTGTCGTAAAAGCCATCACCTTTGATGACCGTAAAGTACGAGCTGTCCGGCGCCATGATCACGGTATCGGGGTAATTGTCTTGCGGCTGAATGTAGTCCTTCCAGTTCTTGCCCTTGACATCAGAGTGCAGCGTCGTGAAGAAACGCGCCGCCGTGAACCGAATCGCTTTGTCGACCGAG
>JAPLUP010000181.1 GCA_026397575.1 Candidatus Zixiibacteriota bacterium | reverse complement strand
CTTGTCGGGTATTATGTAAAACTGGAAATCGACAACAGTAACCACCAGAAGCAGGCAGAAGAACACACTGACAATCGCCGTCTGCGGACTGAAGCCATATAGGCGAAAAGCCAACAGGAAAAAGGCGGCGGTAAGCAGCTCGACCAGCGGGTAGCGCCAGGAAATCGGAGCGCAGCACTCACGGCATTTACCGCGCAAAATCAGAAAGCTGACAATGGGAATATTGTCATACCAGCGGATTAGCGTGCCACACTGCGGACAGTGCGATCTGCCGGTGACGAAATTCTCGTTCTTGGGCAATCGGTGAATCAGCACGTTGAGAAACGAGCCGATCACGGCGCCAATGCCCAAGACATACACTTGCAGCATGATATCTGTCATCATAAGTAATATCGGCCGGTTCGTTCGAGCCGTTTAGTCACAAAATGTTCAAGCGAGTCTGAACTAACGTTGCCAGGACGATTGGCGCCAACTCCGCACGCAAACGCCGATCACCGAGAAGAACCGCCTTGGCTCCGGCATCGGTCAGTGTCGTTTCCTCTTCCAGAGTAAACCCCTGCTCGGGGCCGGTAATCAGGAGGATAGATTTTGCCGCCGCGAGTTGTTCATCGTGTTCAAGGCGTTTGCCCTGAAACGAGCCAATCAGCACCAGATCGTAATCGCAGTATGATGTCGTTAGCTGTCGGATGTTGCAGGGCGACGATATCGTTGGCAGATAGCTGCGTTGCGACTGCTTGACGGCGCTGATGGCCACCTTCCGCCAGCGTTCGATGCGTGTTCTGGCCTTGTCTTCGTCAAGGCGCGCAAGCGTCTTTGCGGTCAGAAGCGGCACAAATGCTCTTACGCCCAACTGCGTGCACTGCTCGATAATGTCGTCGGCTTTCCCTTGCAGCGTCAGCCCGAATGCGACCGTCATTTGAACGGCGATCTCATTGCTCCAGCGCGACACCTTGACTATTTCTGCGGAAGTACCTCCGCGACCGGCTGAAAGGCCGAGCATAACGTCGTATAGATTGCCGATGCCGTCGGTGACTTTGATCAGATCACCCGGAGCCAGCCGGAGCGTCCGGAAAATGTGGTCGGATTCCTCGCGAGTAAAAGCACAGCGGTTGTTTTCGATTTGGTCGGGTTCGACGAAGAAATGGGTGACGTGGCTACGCTTTGGTGACACGGCAACAAATCCACTCGGTCTTGCGGGTCACCAGACAGCCGTGCGGGTTCTTGAGCTTAAGAAACCCATGGAATTCCTCTTCTTGCTCGGTAAGGATGCCCGACAAAATCAGGATTCCCTCGGGCTTGAGGCAGCGCATGAAGTTCTCGTACAGGTTGAAAATCTCGTCCTTGATGAGATTGCTGACGACCACATCGTAGTAGGCTATCTGCGTTATTCTATCCATCGAGCCAAACTGAACCTTCACGACATCCTGCACATTGTTGTGAACGACATTCTCCTTGGCATTGTCGATCGCAGCCAGATCGATATCAAGTCCCAGACATTCGGCAGCACCTATCTTTGCCGCAAGTATGCCCAGGATTCCCGAGCCGCAGCCGAGATCGAGAACCTTGTCCCCCGGTTTGATATCCTTGATAAGCTGCGCCATACAGAGCTGTGTCGTCTCATGCTGCCCCGTACCGAAAGCCATTTTCGGTTCAATAACAATTTCGACTTTGCCGGGGAAATGAGTCTTGTCCCAGATTGACCTGACGGCGACATTGTCGACGACCACCGGCTGGAACGACTGCTGAAAGCTCTTGATCCAGTCGATATCGTCAATCGGTTTGATTGAGATCATGTCCGTTAGACCGTCGGATGTCGTCAGACCGCGACTCACCAGATAGACTCCCAGCATTTCCACTTTCTCGCGGGACTCCTCGACAACGGGCAGGTAGAACTTCACCTTGAATTCGTTGTCGCTGACCTCGGTCACCAGTCCCTGACTCAGGGTTTCGGTGATGAATGATGTCACCAAATCCTCATCTACCGGGGCGCAACGAATACTAACTTCCAGGTAATCTGCCACGATCAAACCCCCAGCGATTCTCTTAGACGTTCGAAGATAGATTTCGAGACTTTGGAAGGAACCTCTCCTTCAATGCGATGCAGCTTTTCATAGAGCGACCGCTGTTCATCGGTCAGTGATGTCGGTGTCCAGAGTGAGACCTTAACCAGCAGGTCGCCTCTGCCACTGGAGCGCAAACGACCTAACCCCTGCCCGCGAAGTTTCAACATTTTTCCTGACTGGGTGCCCGCCGGTATCTAGAGATTTCCATGCCCTTCGAGCGTTTCAATCTCGCTCTCGCCACCGAGAGCCGCCATGGCGAAAGTAATCGGAACTTCGGTGATAATATCGCCGCCGTGGCGCACAAATCGTTCGTGCGGCTTCTCCTCGATCATCACCATCAGATCGCCCGACTCACCACCACGCATTCCCGCGTTGCCTTCGCCGCGCAACGGAATGTAGTTGCCTTCCGACACACCGGCGGGAATTTTGACGCTGATCGTTGCCTGCTCCTCCACCCTCCCGGACCCGCTGCAGGTTGTACAGGGCGACGAAATGACTTCACCTGTCCCTCCGCAATTGCTGCAAGGAGTGACACTGACAAACTGTCCGAACATCGAGCGCGACACTTGTTGTACTTGACCGGCGCCGTTACACTGCGGACAGCGTCGCAGTGACGAACCGCCTTTGCCGGAGCAAACGGCGCAGCGTTTGAAACGCCTAATCTTTATGCTCTTCTCCGTGCCAAACGCGATTTCTTCCAGCGTCAACTTGAGACGTATCTTAAGATCCTCGCCGTGATAAAGATCCTGCCGCCCGCGCCTGCGCTGACCGCCGCCAAACATCTCCTCGAAACCTGAACCCCCCCTGCCGAAATCGCGCATGAATGCACGTAGCGCGTCATTGATGTCAAATCCGGCGCCAGATCCCCCGGTGCCAAAGCCGGGATGTCCCGAAACTCCGGCATGACCGTACTGGTCATATTGCGCCCGACTTTGAGTGTCCTTGAGCACTTCGTAGGCCTCGGTGGCCTCTTTGAAATTCTCTTCGGCCTGTTTGTTACCCGGATTTTTGTCGGGATGGAATCTTATCGCCAGTTGACGATACGCCTTCTTGACTTCGTCTTCAGAGGCGCCTCGTTCAACACCGAGGATTTCATAATAGTCACGCTTTGCCATATTCTCGCATTTCCGGCTCTACCCAGACTCGGAAGTCAACTGCAAGGCCACGCCCGCTCCAGATGGCGGTGCGGTAGACCCGCTACTTCGCAATGGGGAGTACCGACCTCACTTCTTTTTGTCTTTGTCGTCGACGACTTCAAAATCCGCGTCGACAGCATCTTCTTTCCTGCCATCACCCGTCCCCGTCGTCTGCTGCTCTGGCTGTGGCTCCTCTTGACCGCTCGGTCCTCCGGCGGCGCCACTGGCCGACTGTGCCGTCTGCCGGTAAATGACTTCGGCGATCTTCTGGGATGCCGTCATTAAGTCGTCAATTTTCTGATTGATGATTTCGACGGATTCGGTTTTCATCGCGGCTTCCAATCGTTCTTTGGCCTCGGTGATATCCTTGCGTTCATCCTCGGAAATCTTGTCACCGTGTTCCTTGACAGTACGCTCGACCGAGTATATCGCCTGATCGGCAC
>JAPLUP010000156.1 GCA_026397575.1 Candidatus Zixiibacteriota bacterium | reverse complement strand
AGCCGTCAGAGACACGGCAACAATGCTTCGGGAAACCCGCCCCGGCGACGGTTGCAGCCGATGGTGGATCGATACGATTGCCGACAGGATGAGGGTAGAGAACATGACCAGTTCGACTCGTTCGCGAGGGTAGTGGAAAAAACTATCGACCAGATAGCAGATCATCGCGAAAAGCAAGAGCAAGACGAACACCGCTTCATCCTGTGACGGACGGCGCAGCAGAGCCCGGACGGCATATCCAAGGGCAAGGAAGTAGATCAGCGAGTATGCCGTAAGACCGAAGACACCGGTTTCGGTTAGTACCCAGAGGTAGTCGTTGTGCGGTTGCTGGAAATAGACGTCTCCCGTTTCCGCGTTGGTGCGGGTCAGACCGAGGCCGGGGCAGACGACTTTCCAGTTGCCGATTCCAACTCCTGACAAAGGGTGCTGCTTGAAGAGCTGCCAAGACTTGCTCCAAAGAGCCAGTCTCTCTTGGCTCGAATTATCCTGATGTGTGATAATGGACTTGGCTCGAGCGAATATGGAATCTTGTCCCGACCGCAGAATGGAGCAGGATGACCCAGAAAGAGAGCATGACCTCAAGGAAGCCGACAATCGACCACGCTCGGTCAAATCGCAGCGTCGCATAAAGTCCGAACGGCAATGTCATACAGACAATGCTTGCCAGCAGATTCTTGTTCGCCATGGTGCCGGCAGGCATGCCGTTGCCGGGAATGTTAGTGAAAGCAATGCCGTAGTATTGGCAGACTCCAATTGTCGCAAGCAGGCCGCCACTAATCAACATCGCCTTTGTTAGCAGTCTGGTTGCTCGTCCATCCGAGGACAACACAAACGTGGCACATACAAGCAATACTCCAGAAATAAGTACTTTGGAAAGATCGTAGATGGCATCTGCGACATTGATCGCTTGCATGACTGAGATGGCGCTGATCAACATATAGATGCCACACACCGGGAAAATCAACCGTCGCAACACCGACAAATCATGGTTGCTTCGGCTGCGGTACAGGCGCGCGAGCAGTGTTCCCGACAGAATCGAGAGGGCAATTGCCAGAATCAGATAGCGAAGCGGTTGTGTCGGATCAAGCGTGGTGTTCAGATAGACCAGCGGGAGACAGACAACAAGAGCAGCAATCAGCAAAGTTGGCATCAGTCACGACCGCCTTGGCTTAATCGTCGATATATCGAGAAGATCACCTGCAAAAGGACGATAGCTAATGCCTTCCCGTCGAGCAAGTCTTTTGCAACAACGGGATTGAAGCGCCTATTCAAAGCCCGCAAATCGCTCCGAAAGATGCAATCGAAAGAACGCCTGCGGCGGGGAAAGGTAGGTCGGATAACCCTGATGAAGGCGATTGCCGTATTCAATCTTTTGACAAAGACTTACGATAAATGTATATATGACGCGGGAACACTGAGGGGGTTCTCCCGATTATAGGGCTGGAACGACGCCTCTCGCTGTGGCTGTCGACAACAGGAGGAAAAATTGGAATCGCAAGTGCTTGTCAAGGACGAAACCCAGCTACCAAAGATTGACTTGATGCCTTGTCTGCCGGTCAGGGGAATGGTGGTTTTCCCCTATCTCGTCATGCCTTTGATGATTGTCGACCAAAAGCAGGCCAAGCTGGTTGACGACGCTCTCATGGGTGGCAAGGTGATTGGACTGTTCACACAGAAGGAATCTACGACAGCCAACGCGGGGCCGGACGATATCTATCATGTCGGCACGGCGGCGACGGTGCTAAAAATGCTCCGTTTCCCGGACGGTTCGGTGCGTTTCTTAGTGCAAGGTCTGCACCGTGCGCGCATCAAGAAGGTTGTCGAGACCGAGCCGTATATTATGGCCGAAATGGACATCTACAATGAACCGGATACTACCTCCGTCAAGATTGAAGCGCTGAAACGCAATTGCCTTGATTTGCTCAAGAAGGTTGTTGATCTGGCGCCGAACGTCTCCGAGGAAATCTATATCACCGCTATCAATCAGGAAAGCGCCTCGAAACTGGCTGATTATGCCGCCTCCAACCTGAATTTGAACATTGCCGACAAGCAGGACTTGTTGGAGACCTACGAAGTCCAGAAGCGTATGGAGAAACTGGTCACGCATCTCAATCGCGAGGTCGGCGTGCTGGAACTATCGCAAAAGATTCAGGCGGAAGCCGCCAACGAAATGGGCAAGATGCAGCGCGATTATATCCTGCGCGAACAGCTCAAAGCCATTCGCAAAGAGCTTGGCGAAGAGGACGATCGGACGGCCGAAGTTGGCGAGTTCCAAAAGAAGATCGAAGAAGGGGGTCTGCCCCCGTTAGCGCGTGAAGCTGCAGTGAAAGAGCTTGATCGCCTCAGCAAAATGAATCCGTCGGCGGCGGAGTACACGGTCAGTCGCACGTACCTTGACTGGCTGGTCTCGTTGCCATGGGAGCGTTCGTCCCCGGAAGAACTCGACATCAAGAAGGCGACGAAAATCCTGGACGAAGATCATTATGGTCTGGAGAAAGTCAAAGAGCGCATCCTGGAGTTTCTGGCGGTTCGCAAACTCAAATCCGACCTCAAAGGACCGATTCTTTGCTTTGTCGGCCCTCCGGGTGTCGGCAAAACCTCACTTGGTCGTTCAATTGCCCGCGCGATGGGACGCAAGTTTGCCCGCATCTCACTCGGCGGCATGCATGACGAAGCGGAAATCCGCGGTCATCGTCGAACCTACGTCGGTTCGTTGCCCGGACGCATTATCCAGAGCATCCGCCGTTGCGATTCGAACAACCCGGTATTCATGCTGGATGAGATCGACAAGATCGGCAAGGACTTTCGCGGCGACCCGTCCTCGGCGCTTCTGGAAGTGCTTGACCCCGAGCAGAACAACACTTTCTCCGATCATTATCTCGATGTGCCATTTGACTTGTCGAGAGTGATGTTTATCACGACGGGGAATATTCTGGATACAATTCCATCGGTATTGCTTGATCGGATGGAAGTGATTCGTCTTCCCGGCTACACCGATCGCGAAAAACTGCAAATAGCCAAGAAATACTTGATACCGCGCGAGATCGAGAACCACGGGCTTAAGCCGACACAGTTGCAGATGTCCGACGAAACCGTGCTCAAGTTGATTCAAAACTATACGCGCGAATCGGGGCTGCGCAATCTCGGCCGCGAAATCGCGAATGTCTGTCGCAAGATTGCCAAGAGGGTTGCATCCAACGAGAAGACCAAAGCGGCAATTCGCCCTCAGGATATCCCTGAGTTCCTTGGTCCGGAGCGCTACATACTCGACAAGCTGCCTCGGCAGGGTGAGATCGGGGTAGTACCGGGTCTGGCCTACACTTCCACCGGAGGGGATATCCTCTACATTGAAGTCACACAAATGTCGGGTAAGTCAAGTTTGACGCTGACCGGCCATCTCGGGGACGTCATGAAAGAATCAGTGCAAACGGCGCTGTCTTGCGTCCGTTCACAGGCCAAAGAGCTTGGCATCGACCCGACATTCTTCGAAAAGACAGACATCCATGTTCATGTCCCGGCCGGAGCAGTTCCCAAAGACGGACCGTCGGCAGGTATCACCGTCGCCACCGCCTTGGTGGGAATGCTGACCAAACGATCGGTGCGCCCCAAACTCAGCATGACCGGCGAAATCACACTGCGTGGCATGGTGCTCCCCATCGGCGGACTGAAAGAGAAATGTCTGGCGGCATTGCGCTATGGCTTCAAGGAGATCATCTTGCCAGCTGATAACGAGAGAGACTTGGTAGATCTTCCGAAAGAGATCAAGTCGCATTTCCGTTTTCACTTTGTCGATCATATCGAACAAGTATTTGAGATTGCTTTTGCCGGGCGCAAAAAAGAGAGCAAGTTGCCGTCGCCATGAGGCTGGTGTCAACTCAGCAAATGCGCGCCATTGACCGGCGGGCGATCGAGAAAATTGGCATACCCGGACTCGAGCTTATGGAAAACGCAGGCCGGGGCATTGCCCACTTTATCAAAGACATCTTCAGCGGCGAGACCAAAGGCAGGCGGGTTGCCATCTTCTGTGGACCTGGCAATAACGGCGGCGATGGTTACGTCATTGCCCGTTACCTCCATTCCTGGGGAGCAACCGTCCAGGTATTCCTATTGGCCGAGCGCAGCCAAATCGAAGGCGATGCGCTGGCCAATCTCCAGAAGATTGAGCAGGTTGGACTCCGCATCATCAAGATCGGAGCACAAGATGCTCTGCCGATTCTTTCCGGGATCGACTTGATTGTTGATGGCATCTTTGGTACCGGCTTCCATGGACAGGTTGAACCGGGGATTGCCAAGGTCATCGACTACCTGAACTTCAGCGGCATACCGATCCTTGCGGTCGACACCCCTTCTGGTTTAGATAACGATACCGGCGGGGTTGCCGGCGCCTGTATCAAAGCCACCCATACTGCGACCCTGGCACTCCCGAAAATCGGACAGTACTTCTATCCCGGTCGGGGACAATGCGGACAGATTAAGATCATTGATATTGGCATGCCTGTTGAGACGGTTGCTGGGGAAGAGATTCTCGTCAACCTCACCACCTCTGGCGAGGTCAAGCAGATGATCCCGGACCGCAAACCGACGTCACACAAGGGGGATTGTGGTAAACTGCTGATCATCGCTGGCTCGGTTGGGTTGACTGGAGCTGCCACTTTGGCAGCAGAAGCTGCCATCAAGTCAGGAACTGGGCTTGTTACGGTGGGTGCTCCCAAGAGTCTGAATGATATCCTTGAGATTAAACTGACCGAGGCCATGACTAAGCCGTTACCGGAGATCAAGAATCGCCGATGTCTGGCGGTCAGAGCCCATGGAGTGATCCTGGAAGCTATCGCCGCTGCAGACGCTGTTTGTCTTGGTCCTGGAGTTGGTCGAAATCATGAAACGATGGAACTGTTCCGCCGGCTGATCGCCAAGTTGGCCAAACCGGCAATTCTGGATGCCGATGGATTGTTCGCCTTCTCCGACAGGCCTGAGTTGCTGCGGGAATGCTCAGCGAATCTGGTGCTGACCCCTCACGTGGGCGAATTCGCCAGCCTAAGCGGAAAACCAATCGAGGCAATCCAGGCGGATCGACTTGGCTGTGTTACTGCCTTTGCCAAAGAAATCGGCAAGGTGGTGCTCCTGAAGGGGGCCCCTACGCTCGTTGCCTCGCCGGATGGCAGGGTTTTTGTCAATCCTACCGGTAATGCCGGGATGGCGACAGGCGGCTCCGGCGACGTTCTGACTGGCGTGATCGGCGCGCTTCTCGCCCTCGGGATTACGGGCTTGGATGCGGCAGTCTGTGGCGCCTATATGCACGGGCTGGCTGGCGACTTGGCGCAGAAATCGATCGGTACGTTTGGTATGGTGGCGGGAGATATCGTGAACGCGCTGCCAAAGGCCTTTCGGATCATCAAGGATTGATTTGCGGGAACTCTCCGTAGCATCAGGGTACAATGGACAGAGAGAATGATATGCTGAACTGGATTGTTGATATATTGCTGAACCTGATTGGCGGGAGAAGCCCGCAGCCGGTGCCGATACCAATAGCGGTCGGCGGCGACAATCGGGTCAGCCCTAAGCACGTTGCTCCGAAAAAATAGAGTCCGAGAAATTAGTTGCAATGGCACGAGGGAGAGGCAAAACTGCTTCTCCCTCTTGCTTTGTTATCAGCGAATTCCCAGGTATTCAGGCGTTTCCGAGAGCCAGGAGCCGTAGGTCAAGCCGACATGCGGCTTGACGGAGCATCGTCAAGGCCGAGTGCGCTTGACCTACTGAACTAACGTCTTGATCTGACCGGTAGTATCCTGGCGCAACATCTGCTGAAAATCATCAAGATGCATTCGGTCACACGCGTCGAGATTCTCGAGTGACTTGCCAAAACGAGGTGGCAGAATCGGCTCAGCTGGTCGAGTGAAGGTTGTACCTTTGCGCACCACCCGCAGGATTTGCCCGGAGACATAAGGATCGGCGATCCCTGACATAGCGAGTTGATACGATATGCCGGTGTCCGGGATGCCATAGTAGACTGGACGCCGGGAGTGAGTGGCCAGTTTCAGCAAAATCGCGCGGTAGGTAGCTTCGATGGCATTGGGATCGTACTCTTCCTTGCGTTCGAACTGGCGGTCTGGTGGACAATGACTTCTGCCGGTGCAGTCAGCGCCTGCCTGTTTTATGCTTACTACCGGCGCGGAAGATGGTTGACCGTGAGAGTGTGATAAAGTGTCACACCGTCCGTCTTTTTCTTATCTCCTGCCACCGATACCGGCTCCCATGATGAGTGAACGACGCATCTCCGTGCGTACATATTCTGAGGACTTGGAAACTTAGTATTGAGGGAGTAAAAAGATGAGCATTTTGGTCATAGGCGGAACTGGAACGGTCGGCAGCCAGATTGTGTCGCGGCTGTTAGATCAAGGCGCGAAGGTACAAGTGATGACACACAGTATTGGCAAATTGGCATCTCTGCCGGCCGGGGTCGAAGGCGTGGTCGGGGATTTGGCAGACCCACCATCGCTCCACCGCGCCTTTGGCGGTGTCGAAAGCTTAGTCCTGATAACGGCCGTACACCCGGACGAAACGGCACGCGGGCAATTTGCCGTCAAGGCTGCCAGGAAAGTTGGTATCAAGAAGATCGTGTTTATGTCAGTAGTAATGCCCCCCGGCTCAGAACGGATTCCACATTTTGCCAGCAAGATTCCCATTGAACAAGCGATCAAGGATTCAGGTGTGGCGTACACGATCTTGCGTCCAAACAACTTTTTCCAGAACGATCTGATGCTTAGGGACGCAATTGTCAAATACGGTGTCTATCCTCAACCGATCGGCTCTGCAGGTTCGAACCGCGTAGACGTTCGCGATATTGCCGACGCTGCGGTCAACTCACTTCGCAAATCAGGTCATGAAGGAAAGACATACAATCTGCATGGCCCTGACGCCCTGACCGGCAAAGGCGTGGCCGCCGTTTACAGTCGTCACTTGGGCACTGAAGTCAATTATGGCGGGGATGATCTCGACTCTTGGGCAGAACAAGCCCTTGAGATACTACCGGCATGGATGGTGCATGACTTCCGCATCATGTATCAATTCTTTCAGGACCATGGTTTGCGTGCTGAGCAATCAGAGATCGCCAAGACGGAGTTGGTTCTTAACCATCCACCCCGCAGCTTTGACGCATTCGTGGCTGAAACAGTGTCGCTTTGGAAACAAGTAGTGAAGTAGACACCTGCCCAGTTCGCACTCGTAAGTCGCTGCGATCATGTGCCTTGCGCTCATGCTGTCGTTGTAGACACACCTGTTGGTAAGAAGTAGCGGCATACTGCACCCCCTGATCGGAGTGATGCAGCAGTCCCGACGGCGGCTGACGTCTGCCCAGCTGGCAGCCCACCCTCCGATGAGTTTTTTGTTCGTGGCTGCTGGCTCAACATTGGCTGTAAGAAATGAGAGTACAATTTTCTCCGAAGGTTCGTTTATTTAGAAATAGCAGTCACCAACGAGATCCCATGCCCATGTTTTTAACAAAGGCGGACAAGGCGTGAAGAGTCCCTTTGATAGGCTCTGAACCGGTTCATACAGACTGTACGAACCGGAGAGTAATGAAGAAAGAGAATCATGCAGGACAGTAATATTAGTCAAGTTAGAGCGCTTGACTTTATTTTTGACCGATGTATTATACCGAAACGAGCAGCCTGTCTTTGCAGATTTATGTAGGCTAGTATAATCACTGTTGGGCAGACAGTCGAGAAAGTAGGAAGCCATGAGTTGGTGGCGCAAGCTGTTTGGTAGAGTGGTGAAACCCAAGTCGCAAGAGAAGGCCAGGACATCGGTAAATGCATCTGCTGCACCGAATATCGACCAGAGGAGCCGTCGAAGACGGAAGGCCAGGACATCGGTAAACCCATCTGCCGCACCGAAGCTGAGGTGTAACAAGTGTGGGGCTGTTCAGCGGGAGGGCGATTGGGAAAAGGCCATGGATACTCGCGCCCGGGCAATAGGAAGACGCGGCTTCGTTAACCTCTCCGCGCCTGAGGAGTGCTTGAAGTGCGGTTCCACAGACCTTGTCGACGATTCCTTGCCGAAGCGACAGTCGAAGGAACCTTCCCGAGAAGTCTCCGACTTGGGGGCTCAATTCGCACATGCCGGAAAAGAATGGGAGAACGCTTACTCTCTTGGACTCCGTGAAGCACAAGAGGGCATCATGACCCACTACCACTCCACCGAGGCAACGAAGAAGAAAATGGAGAAACAGATCGAACGGCTTATTGCTGAAGCCCGAACAAAAGGCGTACTCGACGACGTTCTTCATCTCCTTCAGCGCAAAGGCGAAAAAGCTGCGCTTTACGTGATCGATCATTACCTCTGATGAAGCGCCGAACAACTGGCTGCAGCGGACGGCTTTTCACCTGACGCTCAAGTAATCCACAAGTTATCCCGAAAACAGATAGGGATGGACTACATGGGCAATTATGAGCACACATAAACGCTTCGGCGATCTCCTCATCGAAAAGGGTCTTCTGACACCCCAGCAGCTCGCGGAGGCTCTGGAGGAACAGGATAGAACCGGCCTCAAGCTGGGGCAAGTCCTACGGGAGAGAGGTCTGATCTCGGAGGATGATCTTGTTGATGTCATCCACACTCGACTTGGTGTACCGAAACTGGCGCTCGACAATCTCGTGATTGACCCGATCATCGTCGAGATCGTTCCACTCAGTCTCGCCAAAAAGCATCACTTGATTCCGGTCTTCAAGATCGGCGGCACTCTGACAGTGGCGATGGCCGATCCATTGGATGTAATTGCACTTGATGAGTTAAAATACCTGACCAACCTGAAAATCAATCGAGTCGTCTCGACCAGCGCCGCAATTGCACAGGCGATCAACCAATACTACTCGCTGCGCGAGTCGATGGCGGAAGTGATCAAGGATATTGGCGACGAGGAGACAAGTGGGCAGCCCGACTTTGCGGCCACCGTAAGTGAAGCTGAGGCATCAACCTCTGAAGCGCCGCTAATCAAGCTTGTCAACTTGCTCATCACACAGGCGGTCAGGGACCATGCCTCAGACATTCATATCGAACCGGATGACCAGAAACTGCGCGTGCGCTATCGCATCAATGGCGTGCTGAAGGAGCAGGATGCGCCGCCGCGGAGTCTGCACGCAAGCATAGTTTCTCGCATAAAAGTAATGTCGCAGATGGACGTTTCCGAAAAACGCCTGCCGCAAGACGGCCGTTTCGTTGTTACCATCGGTAACCGTGACATTGACGTGCGCGCCTCGACGCTTCCGACAGTCAACGGCGAAAAGGTTGTGTTACGCGTGCTCGACCGTCGCAATCTGGTCATGGGGTTGGCAAATCTCGGTTTCGCACAGCAGACGCAAACAGATTTTCAGGAACTGATTCGCAAACCGGAGGGACTGATTCTGATTACCGGCCCGACCGGTTCCGGTAAAACGACTACGCTGTATGCGGCTCTCAATGAAGTGAAGAGCATCGAGAAAAACATTGTCACTCTCGAGGATCCTGTCGAGTATACGTTGCCCTTGATCAATCAGGTACAAATCAACGAAAGAGCGGGGCTGACCTTTGCCTCGGCGCTGCGTTCGATTCTCCGGCAGAACCCCGATATCATCATGGTCGGTGAAATCCGTGACGCCGAGACGGCGCAGATGGCCGTGCGCTCCGCATTGACCGGTCATCTGGTACTGACCACGATACACACGAACGACGCCGCCGGGGCGGTGGCGCGCTTGATCGATATGGGGGTGGAAGACTATTTGCTTGCAAGCTGCTTGCTTGGCGTATTGGCACAGCGGCTCGTGCGCACAATTTGT
>JAPLUP010000481.1 GCA_026397575.1 Candidatus Zixiibacteriota bacterium | reverse complement strand
GCCGCACTCTTTACGAAGTTGAAGAAACTCCCTTCGCTGAGAATGTGATTGGCGGCGTCATAGAAACACCCGACGGCATCGAATTGTCGCCCGAGGTCAAAGCGGGTCATATTACCTCTAATAAATCGCGGTTTCATCTTGCCGCCGAACAGACGTAATCGCCGTGCTGCCATTTGCAGCATCTCTGTTGACTTATCTAAACCAACGACGTCGATACCTAATCGAGAAACTGTAAACGCCAGCGATCCGGTGCCGCAGGCGAGGTCCAAGTACGATTTGGACTTATGTTGTTCCAGCAGCGGCTTCAGTCGTGGCCAGGCAACATCGTGGAATTCATTCCAGCCCAGCAAGTCGTAGTACTTGGCGATGCTCTTATACATGCGCCAACGATAGGGGATTGATGCTGACAATCAAACCAAAAAACCGACAGTCATTCAGGATTCTGCGCGGCGTTCGCCCTGAGCTTGTCGAAGGGTGCGCCGCGAATTGACTTGCGTCTATCTCCCCCGCTGGTTGCCCCAGGCCAATATTTGTAGTCTTGGCGAAAAACGAAAGCCACGCCGCGAGCATTCTTCCATCAACCATGGCATGACGGCAAGCTGACTCTGTGGCGTGATGCCTTCCGGCATCAAAATGATATTCTCCGCGCCAACCAGTGGTATGTAGTCACGCACGATTTCATCCAAATCTGCGCGCTTCTGCACGACAAACTTGAAATCAGCGCGCCCCGTGGCGGCGATGGCGTGCAAAGCCTCGGGGACGATGTTGACCTTTCTCGCCAGTCCGTTGTTCGTCAGCTTCGGCGAACAATTCCACCAGGATATCTTCTCAACCATCTCCTGACTCGGCACAAACATCCCATTAGTCTCGATTTCGAAAAAGTAAAAGTAGCGTCTGCCCAGTTCGTCGATCAGCGCCGGCAGACGATCCTGATGCAACATCGGTTCCCCGCCGGTCAGAACGACGTGGACATTCTCAAGCGTTGCGTGTGGAGAAGCAATTAGACCGGCCGCTCGATTGGCAAGATCAGACGCTAAGAACAACGCGCCCTGTTCAATCTTACCTTCCTCCCAGGTGAAACGCGTGTCGCACCAGCTACAACCGAGGTTGCAGTATTTCAATCGGATGAAGACTGCCGGCACACCAGCGAACCTCCCTTCGCCCTGCAGCGAATGGAAGATTTCACTAACAGGCAGCAAGCCTGCGAATTCTTCAGGCCATGGTGCGATTTTGGGATGGTACGGCATCAGCGGTTACGGTTGCACGTAGTGGGTCGGGTCAGCAACTCCAGCCTCGACAAAGCCCTTCCTGCGAATCAGGCAACTATCGCAGCCGCCGCAAGCGCGACCGTCGAACGCCGGATCGTAACAACTGCTCGTGAGCGAATAATCAAGACCATACTCAACTCCCTTGCGGATGATCTCCGCCTTGGTCAGATCAATCAACGGTGCCTGCACCATTATCGGTCGTCCTTCGACACCGGCCTTAGTGGCGAGCTTTGCCATCCTCTGAAACGCCACGATGAATTCTGGGCGACAATCAGGATAGCCGGAGTAGTCAACGGCGTTGGCGCCGATGAAAATCATCCGAGCGTCAAGCGTTTCTGCCCATGCCAGCGCAATTGAAAGGAAAATCGTATTGCGCGCCGGCACGTATGTGATCGGAATCTCCGTAGCCCGTTCGGATTCCGGGCGATGTTTTGGCACTTTGATGTTCGCAGTCAAAGCGGAACCGCCGACTTCAGTCAGGTCGATCGGAAAGACTAAATGCTTTTCGACGCCGACAAACGCGGCCACTCGTCGCGCGCACGACAATTCGACACGGTGCCGCTGTTTGTAGTCGAAGCTGATCGCGTATAGCCGATAGCCCTCATGTTTGGCGAATGCCAGAGTTGTCGCCGAGTCGATACCGCCGCTCAGCAGCACGACCGCCTTGTCCGACTTGATCGATGATTCCATTCTGTTACGCTCCCTGCTCTACAGAAGAATATACGGGTCTGGCCATCGCTGTCAAACAAGTTTACGGCCACACGCGGATGTTGCGGTACCCCACCCAGCGGGTGGGAGATTCTTCTGGCCTGAATGCGTGTTTGAGAAGGTTCCTTGTCCTCGGCTGCCAAGTCCCGGCGAGTTTCTTTGCGCCAATGATATAGCCAATGTCGCGAGCCCCACCCGTTGGGACTGTTGAAAAACTTGGTTTCATGCTGAGGTGAAAGCGTTTTGAGGGTGTTTCGGCTGGATGGTGGTGATCGGCGTGAAAAGCCACTCGATCACGGTAAACAGCGTCCAGAGAAGTCGTATCAGCGCATAATCGGCCC
>JAPLUP010000349.1 GCA_026397575.1 Candidatus Zixiibacteriota bacterium | reverse complement strand
ATTTAGATTCAGATCCCCGATTAGGGCATCATACTTCTTAATCAGCACACTACCTGAAGTCAAACTCACTTGAGAACGGGGTAGTATAGTCCCGTCCGGTAGATAGATGATATTCTCAGTATTGCTGAGTGAGTCGAGAATTCTGAACTCCAGGCGCGAGAACTGCCCGGCAAGATTGAGATCGGGACAAGTCGCAAATCGCAAGTATGCAACCGCACCATCGCCCGGAGGCAACGGGTTGCTGCCGGGGATGGCTGGGTCCGCGTGACCGTTGAGGAACAACCTACCGTCACCAACCCCCTGGGCCGCGAACGGATACCAACTCTTGGTGCGAATCGAGTCGCGCATGAATGATAGGGGAGTCAGCAGTGACGGATCATACTCGATCAGCAGGTGGAAGCCCGCAACTTCCACGCGATTGTGCAAATTGATCGGAATCGTCACGACTTCGTTGGAGAACGCTTGCTCGTTGGATAACGACAGCTCTATTGGCAACGTCGCCAGCAGTTGCAGAGCAACCTGTTTGTGAGCGGTGCCGCCGGATTCATCCAGCGCCACAATGTCAAGACCATAGCTGCCGGAATCGGCGAGACTGCTCCCCCAAATGATGTATCCGGGATTGCCGGAGTGTATTTGTGCTCCGAGTGGGAGATTAGTTACGGAAAAGGTGATCGACTCCAGATCAGGATCACTGGCCATCAGCGGGATAAGAACTGAATCACCGGAGAACGCGGTGATTGAGCCGCTGGTACTGATCTGGGGCGGTCTGTTGACGTTAATCACTTCAATCGGCACATCCATCTGCACGGCGATGCTGCCATCGGTGGCCACAAAACTCGCAACAAAAGGCGAACCGGAAGCCGAACCCGATCCGATATACGGTATCGTCCAACTGAACGTGCCCGTGCCATCACCGTTGTCCTTGAACTTTGCCGACGGTGGCAGCTTCCCGCCATACAGGCGAACGGCACTGCCTTCGGGGTCGCGTGCTGTCACGCCGAACGAAAGGGTCTCGCCCTCGTTGACCAGCTTGGTTGACATCGGCTCAAATTCCGGCCCTACGTTATTGGCGCCTGCCAGCAAGTTGCCGGCGACGAAAACCGGAAATATCGAAATAGACTCATAGACCGAAAGCTTGCCGTCGGGACTGATAATCTTGCTCCCAACCGTCACCGTGTCCATGATCCCGTGAGGATCAGACTGACAAAGTGTTCGCGCTGGCAAGGCCGCCACGGTCAGCACCAGCATGAGGCTATATATAATGAGTCGCTGCAGAATCATGATCTTTCCTGTCCCGTTCCGGGCACACTCGTCTCTGTAATCCACGCAACCCTTTCGAGCAACATATATGCCAATGTCCGACCGGGGGGGCCAGAATCACCGCGAGGGCCGCTTTCCTCGAGCGACGAATCGTTCGCAAGGCAACCTTGTGCAATCAAGTGAGTTAGTCTGTCTAGCCGCCAAGGGGCGTGCACTGAAGTACAAATAGAACGCAAGTATTTCGAAAGTACGAATACGCTGTGTTGCACAGCGTCCAATAATTGTGTGCAATCTCTTGCAATCATTCCTAACGACTCACAGTCTCTGCCCCAAAAACAAAAATAGCCTGGCAGACGAACTTCATGTGTGCGTCACTTTGCCAAGCTGAATCAGTCACATCGTTCGTAAGCCGTTAGAAATTCAGTCTTTAACTACCTCCGGTCTTTCTTCTTTAGACTCTCTCATTTGGTTTAAGATATGGGGAGATTTTACTCTCCCCATATCCACAAAAAAGATAACCCCGATGGATTACTTCATCAGCACCATTTTCTTGGTGTCGGAGTATGAACCGGCATTCAACTTGTAGAAGTAAACACCGGACGGAGCCATCGAAGCATCCCACTCAACAGAGACATTACCAATGTTGTTGCCGCTGAAGTTCTTCACCAGCTGGCCAGCAACGTTGTAAATGCTCAGCGTCCACTCGGTCTGGTTCGGCAGAGCAAAACCAAGCTTCGTGGTCGGGTTGAACGGGTTGGGAACGTTCTGTGATAGCGCAAACGAGGTCGGCAGAGAGATCTTGTTGACGCGAGTGTTCAGCATGTTACCATAATAATCGGCAACTTCAACACCCTTAAGCTCAACATCACCACCCACCGTGAACAGCTCGTTAGTGCCGGAAGCAATACGATTCGTCAGATTGGTCATGCCGGAGTAGACAAGCACTTTCAGCTCGCCATTGACTTCGCCAAACTCAACCTGCATGTTCGTGTTGCTCGCAACGTTGTAAGCACCGTTGATCGCAAACGTCGCATAAACGGCGCCAATCTCGCTACCAGACTCGGTCGTAACCGAACCGTTAGCAAAATTCACCGTCGTAGAGCTTGCAAACGGAGACAACTTCGCGATCGGCAGAGCATCACCAACGATAATGCGCAGCAAGTAGACCAGATCGCCAACCGTAAGCGGATGACCGTCATTGTTGACGTCAGTAGCGGCAACCCTTCCTTGAACTCTGTTAGAACACTGAAGCGGAGTAACGAGAGGCTCACAAGGAATTTGAAATGCTACTATACCTTTGAGGAAGAAGTTGGTGAATAGTACTGCGTCCGCGATTTCGTTGGCAATACCGTTCAAGTTGATATCGCCACGAGCGTCGATTTCGTTGGCGCAAGCGATATCAATACCACCGTTCATGAAGAACATGTCAAAATAGACCGGTTTGTTTTGATTGACTTGGCAAACCTTTGGGCAGAAACCACCATAAAGTAGGGCGTATGTCGAATCGGCAGGTCCGCAGGGGATGAGTTTCTGGTCAAGATCCCATTTGTTCCACTCAAAACTATGAACGGCGGAATCCCCAGCAATGTGGAGGGAGTCACCAGTTCTGTCTGAGAAAGCGTTGTCACTGCACTCAAGCCAGACAAATCCTATCTCTGTGAACTGGCACTCGTAGTTACGGTCATTGGTGACATAGAACTTCAGATTGGCAAGTACCGTATTCGAAACTACGTAAGGATCCTTGGTGAGCTGGCCAAAGGCATCTGGGCAACCCGGATGGTTCGGACCGTTGTTGGTTTCGGCCAAAGCCACAAGTCTCAGCAGACCAGACGGACACGGACCACCGCAGTTGCCATTAGCACCGAAGCGGTAAGTGAAGTACTCCCAGCCAGAACCATTAGGACAAGCCGCGAAGGTCGGACCGATTGTCGCGGAGACAAAGCTCAAAGCGGAAGCATCGTAGTAAATCAAGAGGTCGTAACCGGCCAAGTACAATAACGTCAGACCCATTTTGACCGGTACCGTAGTGTAAGTACCTTGGAACACGAATACACCATCGTCACCCAACTTCGGGATCTCCACGATATTCATTCGAATTGCAGCGACATCAACAACAAATTCACAAACGTCTTGGGCACCGCATACGTCTGTCGCAGTGATAGTGAAGTGGTGAGTGCCGGAACCAGTCGGGTTGTAGGTGAACTGGTTGCCGACGAAACCGAACGTACCAATAGCATCTCCGCTGGTGGCCACCCAAATCAGACTCGCCGCGTCACCCGGATCAGCATCCGTGGCAGTAAAGGCTCTCGTGTACGGGACGAACATTACCGTTTGCCCAGGCGAGAGCGGACAGTCGATGTCCGGGGCGGCGTTCGTCCACGTAATGGTGAACGGATAGTCCGCAACATTATTCGGCAACTCGCAAGTATTGCTGGCTGTCACTATAACGTCCGTCGTGGCCGGAGGGCAAAATTGATTAGCCGGAGACGGGGTTATGGTCAGCACACCAGCGGTCTTTGGGCCAGCAATTGTGCCAACATCAGTGCCCCAAGCCACAAAGGTCTTGCCGGGTTCACCATCAGTGGCACTGAAAGTAAACGTATAGCCAGTGTGGCTAGAAAGTACTTGAGCACCAGGACCTGTGATTGTCGGAACTTCGCACGGCTTCACCACTATATCGGTCCCAATAATGACCCCCGGAGGTAAAGTGGGGGCTGTCGGAACAGAGCCAGTCGAATTGCCGCAGAAGGTCGGCATAACAAACCCGGTGGCTGGACCGTAATCAAGTTTCCACGCACCTGCTGGCGGGTAGAAAATGGGCTTCACCGAGAAAGTGTTAGCACCGGATCCCGGCGGCATGATCAATATGAGATCATAGCATTTCCTGCTGGTCATATTCGCCGGAAGCGGAAAACCACCATCACCAGAGGCGACCGCCGCGCCACCGATTAGGAACGAATCCGGAAGGGTAAAGACTGTATCCGGAGGAGGACCAGGACTGACGACGATGAATTTGCCAAACTTGAGTGCATTATCCATCATATTGACGGCATCGTTGTACTCTTGGATGTAATTCTTGCCGGTGCCGAGAGGCTTGTTACCGTATGGGTTCTTCCACGAGAACCCCGTAACCGTACTCGTCCACGCAAAACCAAGAGACATGCCCAAGACGTCATTGGAGTTGGCAATCCAAATCTCCACGTTGTTTTCAGAGCCGTACCATATCTGGTTGGCTGCGCCGTTGAATTTGACGCAAACGTCACCTGAGAGGGCGCCGAAAACACTTGTTGTGAGAAGAAGCATAAACAAAAATATCAGAACTAAACAATTGCGTTTCATTCTTAGCTCCTTAAAGGTTGTTGAAACGAATCAGGGTTAACACTCACCCTGAACTCTGTTGTAGTCCAAAGGCCTTAAAGAATCTCGCCTATAGCGAGCCCTTCAGACCGGTGAGATCAACAGAACGACGCACACTGTGGCGGATTCTGTCTCGTCTCAGATGGTGGTTGAACGTTTAAGCCTCTTCTTCTCCTTAAATCCTTCTCACCTCCTTCCACTTTTTTCTCCTTCAATTTCCATTACCTTCAATATACTTTTCTAAGACTCGTGTTAATTCTCTGTCAGGAACCGGCGCCTACTGACAATGGGGCGCCTGACCTCCCGAAAATATAAAGCCTATTAGGTACACGGCATCCGAGATGTCGACTCCGCCATCACCGTTAGCGTCTCCAAAACCATAGGAATAGCCGCCACAGGTGCCCGGAGCCTGACCGCCCGAGAATATGAAACTGATCAGGAACACGGCATCCGAGATGTCGATGGCTGCATCGCCGTTGGCATCGCCGCACTGGCAAGGGGGACCGCAGATGAACGTGTTGGAGCCGTCAATCAGCACCCGCCTTTCGGGATCGATAGAGTCACACCACAGGCGTTCAATGATACACATAGAATCTGGCGGTGCGTAACGTAGACAAACTGTAAAGTCGCTATTCCAACTGGTGCAACACCCGTAAACCGTGTCAACTTTCAGGACGTAGATGCACCCGATTGTCTGAGACGCCGGATTCGAGAAACTGGTTATGGACTTGTCAAACTGCAGCCTGACCGTCAGAATCGGCATATTGTCGCACACGGAATCAGCCTCAGTCGTTTCCATAATCAGATTCATCAAGACACCGCTACCGGGTGGAATCGGTTTGACAATGGGCGGCACTCTGTTTTTCTCACATATGGCTGATATTTTCACCTGGCCGTGTAGAGCGTCCTGGATTCGCGCGTCAAAAAACTCGAACCCCCCACTCCTCGTGCCAACCGTGTCGAACTTGGCGTAGACAACATCGTTCACTGTCGAGTCCGCTCTGAACCGCAAGAGCTCCGGCCAGGTCGACCTCACCCATAAAGTAAAACCGGCGATTGAATCATTGTAACCGTTGTTCGCCAGGTACACCGGAAGCACTATGTGGTTATTTGCGTGGTAATCCGGCAGCGAAGTTGTGATAGTGCCAAGCTCACAAATCACCTCCACACTGCTAGGTTCCGTCGCAGCATCCCTGCTGACAAACGTCACACCCAGCGGCAAGATGAAGATCAACACCAGTGATATAAAACGCCAGTTGGGGGCCATCAAGCAACCTCCTTGCTTAGAGAAAAGAGTTACATTACCGTTACTTCTTTAATCGGTAGCTGTTTGGCCTTTTTACAGTCTCCGCCGTGCAAATTTGGCTTTGCGTCGCCTAATACAGGTAAGAACCTAAATCCAAATGTTCGAGTCTGCGATGCGCCTTGACTTGGGACTCAACACGCATCCGGAAGTCTTCGTCCACGAAGTATGATTAAGCTTCTTAGTGCTTCAATTCAATTGATGAAACTCAGCGTTGTCAATTCTCGCCAGAAATTACAGTTAGTAACGAATTTGATCGCTAAGACCTTGTG
>JAPLUP010000327.1 GCA_026397575.1 Candidatus Zixiibacteriota bacterium | reverse complement strand
AGTGAGATCAGAAAAACGGCGGCCCCGAATAGCTTGTTAGTGAGATCGGTTGTTGCTTTTTGTATCAAGTCGTTCAAGATCGTCCTTAGTTATTCTCACAATCAATCGATAAGTATAACAAATAATTCTCTTGGAACAACTATTTTAAGTGTGAGGTTTCGATGCTGACAAGGTGCGCCAAACTTTTCGAGCTTGGCATTGCCGCATTCCTTGACTCGTTGTACAATTACGGGGATATATTCCGGCAAGTCAATTCCGTACTTTTTATGCTCGTATCACTTGGTTTGCTGGTGCGGACAACTACCAAGATGCGCCTTCGCATCACCGAGGGATACATAGCGCGGATCGAGAAATTGGAGAAGGAACTGAAAGAGTTCACACGCGGACTCGTCAAGACGGGAGTCTAAGGGAATTTCCGCGTATCTGCAAGCCGTTCCCTTGGCAGGTTATACGGGCAGGAAAATAATATTCCGCATCCTCTGCGGGTCAATCTCATCGCTGTGGGGCATCATTCATGAACGGGCACTTCCTTGAAGCCATCGGAAGTCTTGAGCCTTCCTTCCAGAG
This sequence comes from Candidatus Zixiibacteriota bacterium, assembly GCA_026397575.1. Taxonomy (GTDB): domain Bacteria; phylum Zixibacteria; class MSB-5A5; order CAIYYT01; family CAIYYT01; genus CAIYYT01. The sequence goes on along the minus strand of JAPLUP010000327.1, from coordinate 2,827 downwards.
GCTCCTGGCCATGGCGCCGGTCACCCCTGTGAGCCTGCCGCAGTCCATGCCAGCGTCCGGCATCTACCTCCTCTCCGAAAATAATCGCCATCTCTACGTCGGTCGCACCCGGAACATTCGGGCTCGCATTGCAGGGCATTCGCGCCCGGGCGCTACGCACGGGACGGCAGCCTTTGCTTTCCGACTCGCCAGAGAGGTCACCGGCAACTTGGCTGCAACGTACCGGAAGAAGGGGTCCAGGGCCGATCTCATGGAAAGTCCTGAATTCAGCTTGGCCTTCGATGAAGCGAAGAAGCGCATTCTGGCAATGGACCTACGCTTCGTTGAGGAAAACGACCCGGTCCGCCAGGCTGTCCTCGAGATCTATGTCGCCGTGAGCCTCCAGACACTCCACAATGACTTCGATACACACTGAGTCTTCTGAGCAATCACCTTCTCAAGGAGAAAATATGGGCAAAATAGGTTATGGATACGGTAGTGAATGGCACCTGCTCAGGCATCTTGGCTATCATCGAGAAGATTTGTCGCGGAAAACCTTGAATGTAACCGGCGGTAATTCGATTGAATGGTTAGATTTTGGGTTCTCCGAAGAAAACGCGCCTTTGAGAGATGACAAAGAGTTTTTAGGGCTTGAATTTATTGAAGACGAGCGGGTTCAAGAAAGATGGAAATTGTTTTGGGCGCAAACCGGCAATGCTCAAAATTGGGACGCAGTTGGTAAAATCCATTATGGTGATCGTGATGAATGGCTTTTGGTTGAAGCAAAAGCTCATGTTGGCGAGCTTAAGAGCAAGTGTGGCGCAACAGACCCAGAAAGCAAGAAGACAATCTATTTGGCACTGGAAAAAACAAGGCAGGCTTTTGGTAATCAGTCTGTACCTGTCGAAAATTGGCTCGCACCATACTATCAGTATGCCAACCGATTAGCCGTTTTGCATTTTCTGATGAAGGGGTGCGCCCCGCCAGTTAATGCCCGTTTGTTGTTCATTTACTTTTGCGGCGAAAACAGAAAAAATCTTGTATGTCCAAAAGACGAGCAAGGTTGGTTGCCAAGTATTCAAGAAATGAAAGATCGGTTAGGTTATGACAAAAGTTGTGAATTGGCCGAGCGGGTTCATGAACTTTTCTTGCCTGTAAATCCTGCGGCGTTGGAGTACGTTCCAGCGCAACAGAACATTGTTAGACAAACTTCTTTGACAACATCCTAAGACTTCGGCTTTTCGGGTGGCGCGCAGAGAACGCGTTCTACACGCTGCAGTTTCTTTCGCACATTCTCGAGATTTAGGCTCGTAGGGTATTTCATCAGAACCGATTCATAGGTCGCTTTGGCCAGCGAACAGTCGCGGTTGACATCAGCGAAGATGTCCCCCTTGCATTCAAGCGCCAGCGGCGCATAGGAACTCTCAGGAAAACGGACGATCAACGAGTCAAATTGACCCAACGACTCCGCCGTCTTTCCCAATTCCCAGTCGATTCTGCCGGCATCATACCAGGCGATCTCAGTTAATGATCCGCTCTCACGCTCCTTAAGTTTGTCCAATAGCACCTGCGACGAATCGTAGTCAAATCGATATTTGGCGTAGGCGGCTTCGGCATAAATGCGCAGGGTGGCTTCGTCCATGCCTGGATATTCACTGATCAACATTATCCGCCGCAGACAATCGTTAACATAAACGCTTTTGGGAAAAGTGTTTATCACTTTGCCATAGGCATCCCTTGCCTGCTGGAAGTTGCTCAGATAGAACTGCAATTCGGCTTGCTTGAACAGCAACTCCTCCTGATTTGCATGCTGAAGTTGCTGCAGCGACACGGCTGCATACAGCGAGTCGGCAACCGAGGCTTGACCCAGCGCCAGATGACAATCTGCTGCGGCGATTCTCGCCGTCACCGAAACTGCCGCGAGCGGGTAGTTCTTCATCAGGCGATCAAACAGAGTCAATGCGCCGGCGGCATCATGCAGACCGTCTAACTTGGTGTGGCCCGAAGCAAATAGCGCCTGAGAGACGTCGCGCTCAGACGATGATTCTCTGGCAATCTGGTCGTAAACCGCGAGCGCATCGTTATAGCGTTTTTCATCATAGTAGGAAGCGCCCAGAACAAAGCGGGAAGCAATCCGAAAGGGTGACTGCGGATAACGCGTAATCAAGTAATCGCAGGCCTTCTCGACAACCCCATGATTGCCATTGTCGCGAGCCACGGCCGCGAAATAGAGAATGTTCTTGCCCTCGCCATTGCTCAGCGAATCGACCAGCCGGAACCGCTGGAATGCCTCATCCAACTTGCCCTGCGACATCAAGAGGTCGCCGAAAAATCGGTGCGCATCACTGTTCTTCGGATTCTGCTTGGCAATCTCCGTCAATGCGTCTTTCAGGCCGGTTTCGAAACCTTCGTCAGAATCAAGTCTGATCAGTTCGCTCATCTTCCCGGTGACGAACACTTCACTGGTAGTGTCGTTCGCCAGCAACTCGAAATATTCCCGCGCGGCATCACCGTAGTTGCGCAGAATTTCGTAGAGCTGCCCAAGTTGGATGGCGAAGAGCACAGGGCTGCCAAATTTCTTGCGACCATCCTGAAGAAGTTTTACCGCGTCAGCGTAATAGCCGTTTCCAGTGTAAATATTCGATGCCTGTTCATAAGTCTGTGGATTGTTGGGCGCCAGCGCCAACGCCGTTTGCAGTTGCTGCCCGGCCTTCTCGGTCTCGCCCTTCTTGAGGTAGACGCCGGCGATATCAAGCTAGTATGTAAAGCGCAGCATTGGCTCGGGCGAGATCTTAGTCAGGTATTCAAGCACTGTCAGCGCCGAGTCAAGCTCCTTGTTGCAAACGAG
>JAPLUP010000080.1 GCA_026397575.1 Candidatus Zixiibacteriota bacterium | reverse complement strand
AGTACACGGCGTTGAACGCCGGTACCCGCACGATCTTCACTGAGGCGCTGCTGGTTGCCATCATGGTCGCGGTGATCGCAGCGGTCATCGTTGTCACTAGAGCCCAGAGGAAGATTCCCGTTCAGCATGCCAAACGTATCGTGGGCCGACGAGTGATGGGTGGAGTAACGACTCATCTACCTTTGTCCGTTAACACGGCCGGCGTTATTCCTATTATCTTTGCGCAATCCATCATGTTTGCTCCGTCAACGCTGAAGACGCTCTTTCCGCAGTCGGATTTCGTGGAACAGTTTGTGAGCTATTTGTCGCCCGGGGCGGTGACCTATAGCGTAGTATACGCCTTGATCATTATATTCTTTGCTTTCTTCTATACTGCCATTGTCGTCAATCCGATGGATATGGCGGACAATATGAAGAAGCAAGGTGCATTTATTCCCGGTATTCGTCCGGGACAGAAGACCGCAGAGTACATTGACAAGGTACTTACGCGGATCACCCTTCCGGGTGCGATCTTTTTTGCCGCGATCGCTGTTTTGCCCTACAGCTTGATAAAACAGGCCGGGGTCAACTACTACTTTGGTGGTACCGGCATTCTGATCGTCGTTGGCGTGGCTTTGGATACTCTACAGCAGGTCGAATCGCATCTGCTCATGCGGCATTACGAGGGCTTCATGAAGCATGGGAGGATCAAGGGAAGATCGTCGATGTGAGACTGCTGATTCTGCTTGGCGCTCCCGGCTCCGGCAAAGGCACGCAGGCGAAATCGCTTGCGGAACGCTTGGGTCTGGTTCACCTCTCCACGGGTGACATTTTGCGCGAAGAGGTGCGTCGGGGAACGCAGTTGGGTAACCAAGCCAATCAGCATATGAACGCCGGCGAATTGGTCCCCGACGATTTGATTCTGGATATGATAAAGACGAAACTTGTTTTTGACAGTATGAATAGAGGCTTTATTTTCGATGGTTTTCCGCGCACGGTAACACAGGCCGAAGGACTTGGCTGGCTGGCAGATGAAGTTGGTGCCGGGATTGACCGCGTAATCAGTCTTGCCGTCGACGATGAAGTTATCGTAGGACGCCTGTCGGCTAGGTCAAGTTGCGGAGTTTGCGGCGCAATATATAATGACGTGTCGAATCCCCCCAGTCGCGCGGGATTCTGTGACAATGATGACGCAGCGTTGATACGTCGCAGCGATGACTCGGAAGCGGTGGTCCGAAATCGTCTGACCGTCTACTACCAGCAGACCAAACCGCTCGAGGAGTATTACAGCCGTAGAGGACTGTTGCTCAAAGTCGACGGCCATGGCACGACGGATCAGATATTGACAAGGATTCTGACATCCCTAGCAGCATCAGGGACGAATGATCGAACTCAAGTCTAAGACGGAATTGGAGAAGATCGGCGAGTCCTGTCGGATTGTCGCCGGAGCACTAAAGATGGTGGAAGAGATGGTTAAACCGGGAATTGAGACACGGGAGATTGATCAGCGTGTTCGCGAGTTCATCAAAAACGAGGGCGCAACGCCGTCGTTTCTTGGTTATCGCGGTTATCCAGCTTCTACCTGTATCTCGATCAACGAGGTGATCGTGCACGGTATCCCGGGCAAACGGCGAATCAAGGACGGCGATTTGGTCTCGGTGGACATTGGCGCATATAAAAATGGATTTCATGGCGACGCGGCGAGAACATTTCTTGTGGGTGATGTGAGCGACGAGAAGAAAAAGATTACTAAAGTCGTGAAAGAGTCGCTTGAGCGGGGAATTGCGGCTGCCAAACCGTATGGTAGATTGTCGGATGTGTCGGCGGCGATTCAGAAGCACGCTGAAGAACACGGCTTCTCGGTGGTGCGTGATTTGGTCGGACACGGCATCGGCCGCAATATGCACGAAGAACCGCAGGTACCGAACTATGGCACACCGGGAAACGGCCCGGTGCTGCAACCCGGTATGGTTTTGGCTGTCGAGCCGATGATCAATGCGGGCACGTTCGAAACCGAAACTCTGGAAGACGGCTGGACAATCGT
>JAPLUP010000031.1 GCA_026397575.1 Candidatus Zixiibacteriota bacterium | reverse complement strand
TCCCGTGCCGTTGCCCACGAAAAAGACCATTTACACGGTGCTCCGTTCACCGCATGTCGACAAAAAGTCACGTGAGCAGTTTGAGACTCGCATTCACAAACGTCTGATTGACATTTACGACTCGACTCCGCAGACGCTCGACGCGCTTTCGAAGCTTGATCTTCCTGCTGGTGTTGATGTAGAGATAAAGGTATAGGCGAGGTCGATGATGAACGCGCTGTTAGGACGAAAACTCGGAATGTCGCGCCTGTTCAATGCGAAGGGCGCCGCCATAGCCGTTACCCTGCTGGAAGCCGGCCCCAACGTTGTTGTCCAGATCAAGAAAAAGGACAAGGAGGGCTATGACGCCGTGCAGCTCGGTTTCGGCAAGAAAAGCGAAAAATCAACGAACAAGCCCCTCGCGGGTCATTTCAAGCGAGCCGGCCAGAAGCCTTTTGCTTACCTGCGCGAAGTGCGGCTGGACTCGGTCGAAGGCATCAAGGTTGGCCAACAGGTCGGCGTTGATCTCTTTGTGGTGGGCGAGAAGGTGGACGTCGTTTCGATAAGCAAAGGACTTGGATTCCAGGGTGTCGTACGTCGGTACCATTTCGCCGGCGGCCCCAAGACGCATGGTCAGTCGGATCGCCTGCGCGCACCCGGTTCTGTGGGCGCCTCTTCCTATCCGTCGCGTACTTTCAAAGGCACGCGCATGGCGGGAAGAATGGGTGGCGATACCACGACAACCAAGAACCTGCTGGTGGTTATGGTCGATCCTGAGAGCCAGATTATTGCCGTCAGAGGCGCCGTTCCGGGCAAGAAAAACACTTATGTCAGAATTAGAAAGAAATAAGCCATGGCAACCGCTAAAGTATACACTCCGACGGGTCAGCAGACAGGCGAGCAGAATCTGTCTGACAAGGTGTTTGGCACTGATCCCAAGCTCGGGAGCGTTCATCAGTCGGTTAAGCGCTACCTGAACAATCAACGTCAGGGAACGCATTCCACTTTGACCCGCGCTGAGGTATCCGGTGGCGGTATTAAGCCGTTTCGCCAGAAGGGCACTGGTCGTGCTCGCGCTGGAAGTAATACCTCGCCGTTGTGGCCCGGTGGTGGTCAGGCCTTTGGCCCAAAGCCGCGCGACTACGAGACGAAAATCCCCAGGAAAGTGAAACGTCAGGCGATACTGACTGCGCTGACTCTTAAGGTGCAAGAAGATAAGCTCAAAGTTGTTGACGCGCTCAATCTGGACAAGCCGCAGACGAAAACAATCGTCAAGATGCTGGCCGATCTGAAGATCAACGACGGCAAGGTGTTGTTCTTGTACACGGGCATCGATCGTAATCTGGAGTTGTCCTGCCGCAACGTTCCGAAGCTAACTTATAAGCGCGCCGCGCTGGTAACAGCTTACGATGTCATCGGCGCCGACTATCTGCTTCTTACCCCGAATGGGCTTAAGGAGTGCGAGGAGGTATTTGGCAAATGAAGGATCCGCGGCAAGTACTCCGGACTCTGTTGATTAGCGAGAAGTCGTTGGCCTCGCGCGAGAAGAACAACGACTACGTCTTTGAAGTTGATCGCAATGCTAACAAGATCGATATCAAGAACGCGATCGAAAAACTGTATCACGTCAAAGTCGAAAAAGTGATGACCATGAATAACCCGGGCAAGCAGAGACGGATGGGCCGTTATCGCCCCGGTTTTACACCCGAATGGAAAAAGGCCATTGTTAAGCTGGCCAAGGATCAGAAGATTGTGGAGTTCGAGAATCTTTGATCGGTATCGCCGAAGAGTATTTATTAGGATAGATTAATATGGGAATCAAGTCATTCAAGCCGCACACTCCGGGTACCCGGCACATGACGGTCTCGACTCTCGAGGAGATCACGACCGATAGGCCCGAGAAGTCGTTGCTGGAACCGAAGCACCGGTCCGGTGGCCGCAACAATCGCGGTCGCACGACGGCCTTTTGCCGGGGTGGCGGCCACAAGCGCGCCTATCGGGTTATAGATTTCAAGCGCGACAAATATGACATTGTGGCAACCGTGGCGACCATCGAATACGATCCGAATCGCTCGGCTCGCATCGCGCTGTTACATTACGCTGACGGAGAGAAACGCTATATTATCGCTCCCGATGGGTTGAAGGTTGGCGCTAAGGTTATGTCGGGTCAGGACATCGAAATCAAGGTCGGCAATGCGATGCCGATTAGCAAAATCCCGCCGGGCACGTTCATCCACAATGTCGAACTGCAGCCCGGTAGAGGCGCTCAGTTTGGACGCTCGGCCGGTACCATGATTCAGTTGATGGTGAAAGAGGGGGAATTTGCTCACCTGAAAATGCCGTCTAACGAAGTACGACTGGTGAAGCAAAGTTGCTTTGCTACAATCGGTCAGGTCGGCAATATCGAACATGACGCAATTTCAATTGGCAAAGCCGGACGCAGCCGCTGGATGGGGCGTCGCCCCTCCGTGCGCGGCGTAGCCATGAATCCGGTTGACCATCCAATGGGCGGCGGCGAAGGCCGATCGTCGGGCGGTCGTCATCCTTGTTCCCCCTGGGGACTGAAATCAAAGGGTTTGAAGACCCGCAAGACCAAAGCTTCGGACAAGATGATTGTCAAGAGGCGCAAGTAGGAGAGTAGTTGGAGGAACAATGAGCCGTTCGCTGAAAAAAGGACCATTTATTGAGACCAGTTTGTTTAAGAAAATTGAGGCGTTGAACGTCACTGGCGAAAAGAAAGTGCTTAAAACCTGGTCGCGGCGCTCTACTATATCTCCTGAGTTCGTGGGTCACACGTTGGCGATACATAACGGCAACAAGTTCATCCCGGTTTATGTCACGGAGAACATGGTGGGTCACAAGCTGGGCGAGTTTGCGCCGACGCGTACGTTCCGGGGACACTCCGGACAGAAGCTGACTGAAAAGACAACCAAGGTAAAGTAGGAGGAACGCGTCAATGCATATAGAAGCAACAGCCAAGGCACGGTTTCTGCGAACCTCCGGCCGTAAGGCGCGTATCGTTGCCGACCTTGTTCGCGGCAAGGGAGTTGATGAGGCGATTGCCCTCCTCAGTTTCATTCCCAAGAGGGCGGCGGAACCTATCAAGAAAGTTGTCAAGTCGGCTGCAGCCAATGCCATGAGCGAAGTCGGTACCGGACGCCTTAAGGCGGAAGATCTGGCGAGGAGGGGCGCTGCAAGGACAGCGCGCGCGCCTCTTTCTTCACACCACAACGCGCGCGCCCGGAGCCTGATGCGCCTGGCGCCGGCGCCAGCCCGCACGCCACACC
>JAPLUP010000273.1 GCA_026397575.1 Candidatus Zixiibacteriota bacterium | reverse complement strand
ATCTTCACGGACTTTATCGAATTGCACGGTGACCGCGGCTTTGCGGACGACAAGGCGGTTGTTTGTGGCTTTGTCAAGCTTGATGGCCAGAAAGCTTTGGTTGTCGGGCAGCAGAAGGGGCGTGATACCAAAGCCAAGCTGATGCGCAATTTTGGGATGATGCATCCCGAGGGCTACCGCAAGGCATTGCGGCTGATGAAGACGGCCGCACATTTTGGCGTGCCGATCTTCATTTTTATCGACACGCCCGGCGCATATCCAGGCTTGCAGGCTGAAGAGCGTGGTCAGGCAGAAGCTATTGCTCGCAATATCAAGGAGATGTCGGTTTTGCCGGTGCCAATCATTATCACGATTATTGGTGAAGGAGCTTCGGGCGGCGCACTTGGCATCGGTGTCGGCGACGTGCTCCTGATGCTGGAAAATGCGTGGTATTCGGTGATCTCACCGGAAGGCTGTGCCGCCATTCTGTGGCGCGATCAGGCGAAAGCGCCTGATGCGGCTGAAGCGCTCAAGGTTTCGGCGCCAGATCTGCTGGAACTGAAAGTGATCGACAAGATCCTTCCCGAACCGACCGGAGGTGCGCATCGAAATCACCAATTAGCTGCTCAAATTGTGAAGAGCGAACTGCTGGTTTCGCTGACTCAACTCAAACAGCTCTCCACGCACGAGCTTCTACAGCGGCGGCTTGACAAATTCCGTGCCATCGGCATTTATGACGAAATCTGATTCAGCCGGAGCGACAAGCGTGGATGCCGATCTTCTCCAAGTCCTCGCGTGCCCCCGCTGTAAAGGGGGGTTGACTTACAACGCACTCTCCCAATCTTTAGATTGCATGGGCTGCAAATTGCATTATCTTGTCAAAGAGGGCATCCCGATGTTACTAGTCGAGGAGGCCCAACCGTTTTGATAGCAAGGAGCGATCACTAAATGAAATTATCCAAGTTCTGCGAGGAGCACCTGATCCAATTCGACCTCGCCGGTATGGCCAAGAGCGAGATCATTGAAGAGTTGGTGGAGTTGGCTTCCAAATCCAAGCTGGTTAAAGACAAAGCTCAATTGTTGAGAGATATTATTACCCGCGAAAACCTCGTCACGACGGGCGTCGGCTATGGTGTCGCCTTCCCTCATGCCAAAACTAAAGCGACGCGCGGCATTGTCATTGCGTTCGGCAGATCCGAGAAGGGGGTCGACTTCGAGGCGATGGACAGGAAACCGGTGCACCTTTTCTTTCTGATAGCCGCACCGGAAGACGCCATCGGCGCTCACCTCAAGGTAATGGCACACCTGTCATTCCTAATGAAATCCGAGAAGAATCGTGAGAAGCTGATGACTGTCAAGAGCCCGGGAGAGCTGCTGCAGATTCTTGATACAATCAATGAATAATCCCAATGAAATGGGCTACCAGCCGGCTTTATAAGAACAGAAAACTCTTCCTGATCATCGCGGGACTGGTTATCCCGCTGCTGCTTTTTGCGCTGCAGCTTGACCAGAAGACCTTCGTAGCGCGTCCGCTGCAGGAGGTGTTCTATACACCTTTCTGGTCGATTTCCAATAAGCTGGCGGCGCTGGTCAATGTGTACAATAATAACATGGCGCTGAAGTCCGAAAATGTGCGGCTGAAATTCGAGCGCATGACTTTCGAACAAAACCGTTTAGAGGATCAGCGTTTTCGGGAGATGTTGCGACTGCTTCCACGACCCGACTACAAGCTGATTTCCGCTGATGTGATCGGGTATGATCAGGGACGCCGCTGGTCATCGGCAATAGTCCGGGCCAGCGAGTACATAGACCAGTTCCTTCCGGTGGTCGACGAGAAGGGTCTGGTCGGTAAGGTTGCCAGTAGCACCGGCACAGTGGCTACGGTCTCTCTCTTGATCGGTCCCAACTGTCGCGTTGCCGCTCGTGATAATCAGACGCGAACGCTGGGGATCATTAAGTGGAACACCGGGCGGAGACTGCTACTGGATGGCGTCGCGGTAGAAAGTGATGTTTTCCCCGGGGACACGATCATCTCATCCGGCATGGGAGGCGTCTTCCCTGAGGGACTCACAGTTGGAGTGGTCGCCAAAGTCGACACGATTCCGACAGAGGTTTTCAAACAGGTTGTGGTCGAGCCGTTCGTGGATTTCGGGTCGCTCGACAATGTTACGGTCATGAAACCGCTGAGTGGTAGCTTTGGTAATTAGGATTTTCAAATTTCTGCTCCTGGCTTATCTGGTGACGTTTAGCCAGACGATCCTGTCGAACCTGACTTCCGTCCTCGGCATTGCCCCTAACTTCGGCACGATCATCATCCTGTTGATCGCCCTGCGGACAGAATATCAGGTTGCGCTGCCGACATCATTCGCGGTAGCGTTGATCATTGATGCGTTAAGTCCCGAGACGCTGGGACTGGGAACAGCCGTACGCTTTGCAATTGCTGTTGCCGTAAGCGAAATCAGACAGCATATCGATGTCGAGCAGCTACCGGCACAGATGTACTTGCTGATCGGCTCCGAAGTATGTTTTCAGACTTTGTTTCAAGCGTTGGCAAATTCATTCGATTTCGGCACATTGTCGAAGGTCTATCTCGAAGTCTCTCTGCCAACGCTGGTCTACACTGTAGTTGTCGGCTTCGTAGTATTAGCGATGGCAGAT
>JAPLUP010000030.1 GCA_026397575.1 Candidatus Zixiibacteriota bacterium | reverse complement strand
TAACAGAACCTGTAAGAGGGCAACCCAAAGTGGTTGCTCCTATGAAGCGTGGCTGACGGTGCCGCCGAGAATCGTATAGCGTACCTTTCCGTGAAGCTTCCAGCCGTCATAGGGCGAATTGCGCGACTTGGAAGCAAACTTGTCGACACGTACCGCCCATGACGCTTTGGGATCGATGATCGTAATATCAGCGACTTTGTTCGCCTTCAACTCGCCGCCGGAAATCTTTAGGATGCGCGCCGGATGATTTGACAACTTGCGGGCAATATCATTCCAGGTCAGATGTCCGGGTCGCACCAGAAACGTCGCGACCAATCCCACCGTCGTTTCCAGACCGATGATGCCGTTGGGCGCCTGATCGAATTCGACTTCTTTTTCTTCAGATGAGTGTGGTGCATGGTCCGAGGCAATGGCATCGATGGTGCCGTCCATCAGACCGGCGATAATCGCATCAACATCCTCTTGAGTCCGTAAAGGCGGCATCATCTTCAGGTTGGTGTTGAACTCTTTGCCGATTAGCGTGTCCGTGAGTGTAAAATGATGCGGCATGGCCTCCGCTGTCACACGGACGCCTTCCGCTTTAGCCCGTCGCACCAATTCCACCGAACCTTTCGTCGATACATGCGCGATATGCAGCCGGGTGCCGATGTGTTTGCAGAGAATGATGTCGCGTGAAATACAGACTTCCTCCGAATAGGGAGGGATTCCGGGCATGCCAAGTCTGGTCGACTCGTATCCTTCGTTCATCACACCGTTGCCGGTAAGGGTCGAATCCTCGGCGTGGCTGATGACCGGTATGCCGAACATGCCGGCGTATTCCAGAGCGCGCCGCATAATCGCGGCATCATGCACCGGTGATCCGTCATCGGAAATCGCTACGGCACCCATGTGCACCATCTCGCCGATCTCGGAGATTTCCTTGCCGGCGCGTCCTTTGCTGATAGCGCCCACAGGATAGACCCGCGCCGGACAATCGCGGGCAAGCTGCTTGATAAACATTACGGACTCTTGATTGTCGACAGGTGGCAACGTGTTCGGCATGCAAGCAACCGCCGTAAATCCGCCTGCGGCGGCAGCGGCCGTGCCGGTGGCGATCGTCTCTTCATCTTCACGTCCGGGTTCACGCAAGTGCACGTGCATGTCGATTAGACCCGGAAAGACGAGCAGTCCCTTGGCGTCGATCACGCCGTCTCCGCCGGCCTTTTCCTTCCTGCGGCTGTCAGTGTCCAGATTTATCTTCTTGATGACACCCTCTTCGAGATAGATGTCCCCAGCTATTGGTTCGTTTTTGTCGGGAAGAACCAGAGTCCCGTTCTTGATTAACTTAATCTTGTTTGACATTCTTGCCCTCGCTTGCTGCCAGAAGATAAAGCACCGCCATCCGCACTGCGACGCCGTTGGTAACCTGCTCCAGAATAACCGAGTTGACGCTGTCGGCGACGTCATCGGCAAGTTCGATACCACGATTGATGGGTCCCGGATGCATGATCGTGTAGTTCTTGTTCAGACGCTTTAGACGCTCTTTGGTGATACCGAAAAGTGTCGTGTATTCTCGCAAGGATGGCAGCAGTCCTGATGTCTGACGTTCCAGTTGGATGCGCATGACGTTGACCACATCGGCGCCATCCAGCGCCTCATCAATATCGGTATAAACCTCGACCCCCATCTTCTCCATCTCCACCGGTAACAGAGTTGGTGGTCCGCAGACGGCAACAGAGGCGCCCAGTTTGGTCAGTCCCCAGATATTGGAGCGAATCACGCGCGAATGTTTGGCGTCACCCATCAGCACGACGCGCAGTCCGGCAAGCTTCTTGTATTTGGTCCAGATGGTATAGA
>JAPLUP010000171.1 GCA_026397575.1 Candidatus Zixiibacteriota bacterium | reverse complement strand
ATCAGCTCGCTCGAACAGAAGCTCTTCGAATCCGGTGTCGGGGTCGATGGTTCCTCGCTCTCGGGTTTCGCCTCGATCAAGCGGGGTGACATGATCATGCTTCCCGACCCAACAACGGCGTTTATTGATCCATTTTTCGAGAGACCCACAGTTTCGTTGCTGGGCAATATCTGGGATGTTGACGAAACCGCGGAACCATTCGATCGCGATCCTCGAAGGGTCGCGGCGGCGGCTGAGAAATATGTCAGCCGCGTCGTTAAAGGCGCTGCTCCGATTTTCGGCCCTGAATTTGAGTACTATCTATTTGATCGCGTCAGTTACGACCAGCAACCACAAAGCGCATATTATCAGATCGTCTCCGAGGAAGGGGGCTGGATCGACCCTGCTGAGGTCGATCAACTCGGATACAAGATCGCACACAAGAAGGGTTACCACGCCGCGCCGCCGTATGATCGCTCGTATAATCTGCGCAATCAGATCGCGGCGTTGTTAGCCGACGCCGGTGTGGGAGTAAAATACCATCACCACGAGGTCGGAGGTGCCGGTCAATACGAGTTTGAGGTCAATTTCGCTCCCCTCCTGAAGATGGCTGATCAAAGCATGTTGGTGAAATACATCATCAAGAACGAGTGCTTTCGCAACGGCAAGACGGTTACCTTCATGCCAAAGCCGCTCGACAACGAACCCGGTTCCGGCTTGCATCTCCACCACTATCTGGCATCGGCCACCGGTTCGCTGTTTTACGACAAGAACGGCGCACATCGCTTCTCCAAGGAAGGGATGTATTATATGGGTGGACTGCTGAAGCATGTCGACTCGATTCTGGCGTTTACGAATCCGTCGACGAATTCCTACAAGCGGCTGGTTCCCGGGTTTGAGGCGCCTGTCGCGGGCACCTACTCGGTCGGCAATCGTACCGCCTGTATTCGCATTCCGGGTTACCAAAAAGATCCCAAGACAATGCGCTTTGAGTTCCGACCGCCGGATGCGACGATGAACCCTTATTTGGCTTTCGCGGCCATTGTTATGGCAGGCGTCGACGGCATCAAGAACAAGATTGATCCCGGCTCAGCGCTTGATAAGAACCTCGACCAGCTTTCCCCAGTCGAGTTGAAGAAGTTGCATCAGTTGCCAACTTCTCTCGATGTTGCCCTGACGGCTTTGGAGCGCGACAACAAATACCTGCTGGATGCGGGCGTGTTCAGCGAGGACTTGCTGGAGAACTGGCTGATACAGAAGCGCCGGGATATAGATAAAATTCGCCGTCAACCGACGCCCGGAGAGTACGAACTCTATTACGGTTGCTGATTCCTTTGTGATGTTTTCTCGGAACAGGATAGTGAAAAGCAATCTGGCGCCAAACAGGGGCGAGTCGATGGCTCGCCTTGTTTTGTTTACTCATTCACAATCAGGACAACGCAGCAAGTTGTCCCTTCACCTTCAGTAGACCTCGATCATGCCTGACGACATTACACAGACTCAAATCGACATCCTAAACCTGTTGAAGGACCGGATCGAGAACTGGACTTCGCCAAAATCCCTTGGTGAACGATTCCATCTTAGCACGAAGATAGTGAACCAGAGCCTAAGTGAATTGCTTCGCTGGGGATATCGGTTCGAGACCAGCCGACGCGGTGAAGTCAGATTTCAGACGGCGCCCGACATTCTTTTTCCCCATGAGATAGCCCGTGGTCTCAAGACGCAGATGCTGGGATGCGAAATTCATGGTTTCCGCTCGGTCGGTTCCACCAACAGCGTTGCCCACCGCCATGCTGTCAAGAATGCGCCGGAAGGCACAGTCATTATCGCCGGGCGGCAAACAGCGGGGCGTGGTCGGCTGGGACGCAGTTGGATGTCACCCCCCAAGCTCGGCATTTACTTGTCCGTAATTCTGCGACCGACTGTTGCGCCGGCACAAGCGCCGGGTTTGTCTCTCGTGGCGGCATTAAGTGTCGCAGAAGCAATCCGCCATTATCCCGGATTATCTGCGATGATCAAATGGCCCAACGACGTGCTTGTCAACGGCAAGAAAGTCGCCGGAGTGCTGACCGAGTTGTCTGCAGAGCTTGACCGCATCAACTTCGTCGTTATCGGAATAGGCATCAACGTCAATCATGAACCGAAGGATTTTCCCGCCGAATTGGCAAACAGGGCCACGTCGCTGCAGATCGAACAAGGTTGTCCGGTGAATCGCGTCAGATTAGTGCAGGAGGTCTTGCTGCAGTTGGAAAAACGTTACTTGCAGTTTCTCAAGAGCGGTTTGAAAGACCAACTCAAGGCGATCAAAGACTATTCGTCAATCCTTGCGAGACAGATCAGTATTCGGCATGACAGCAAGACTCTGGTTGGCACCGCGATCGATATCGATGTAGACGGCGCCCTCGTCGTCAGCGTTGGCAGGCGAACCCTGAGACTGTTGTCGGGTGAAATTTCTCTAACGGAAAGCTATTGACTGTGCCGACGGCAGCTAAGCGTAACCTCCTGTTTGGACTCATCATGCTGGCGATTCTGTTTATCGTCTTCGAGCTGGCATTGCGATTGGTTGTACATTTGTCCGTTGACTATTTGTCCCGCAAGGACGATGTCAACTATGAGTACAAGCTCTGGCAAATGCACCTCTTTGATTCCTTCATGGGCATGCAGGAGTCTGATCCAGATCTGTTCTGGAAGATAAAGCCCGGCTACCGGTCGTCGTTCATCTACGTCAACAAGCAGGGTTTTCCCGGGCCGGAGATTCATCCACGTCAGCCGAACGAGTATCGAATCCTGTTCCTTGGCGATTCCACGCCGCTCGGGCTGGGATTGGCGAAGTCTACCGACTCCTTCGTGTGGCAAGTTCGCGCTCTACTACAGAAGGCGATGACAGATCGTAAGATTGTCGTGATCAATGCATCGGTCGCCGGTTACACGAGTTGGCAATGCCGTAAGCTGCTTGAACTGAGAGGCGACGAACTCAAGCCCGATCTGGTGATCACCTATTTCGGCAATAATGACCCTTCGTACAACGGCTACCTCTCCGACCGACAGCTCTTTGACATGACCGTGCATTATGGCTGGCTCAACAAGCTGCTTAGCAGAAGCTACGGTTACCAATTCCTCAAGAACATTGTGTTGAAACTCAAAGAAACAACACCTGCAACCGGTAAGGTTAAGGAACGGGTGTCAATGCAGGAATTCCGCGAGAATCTGCTCGCCATCAAGGCGTGGTGTGATAGAAACGGCTGTAGGCTTATGACATGTTCCATTCCGACGCCTGATCTCTGGCCCCCCGGAATCCAATTCAAGACTTTCGCCGGCGGCAAGGACAGCGCGGGACGGCTGGTGATGGCCGATAACATGCAACAGTATCTAGCTAAGCCCTGGGACCTTTGTTTGGACACGTTTCTGCTGCCTGGCACATCCGATCAGTGGGCTAGGCGCGTATATTCAACAAATCTGAGCGACACTGCCCCGTCTTTAGCAGAGCGAGTCTATCGCAAGCAACTTGCCGAAGCACCCAATGATCCTCGGCTGCAAAACAACCTGGCTGTGTCACTCTGGCGACAAGGGCTTGACTCGGTTCAGTACCTCTTTGCCGCTCTCCGTCGCGACAGCCTCAATGCGACACTCTGGTACAATCTGGGCATTGAATTCCATCGCAACAATCCAACCGAGACCGCCGGCTACTTGAAGCACGCAAAGGAGCTTGATCACTATTCGCTTCGCATCAAAGCTGGTTATAATCAAGCTCTGCGTGATTTCTGCTCCTCAAACGGCGTTCCGCTGATTGATCTGGAGCATCTCTTTCTTGGGTTGCCGGAGAGAGAGTATTTCGTCGATCACTGTCATCCTACCGGCATTGGCCATGCGTTGATCGCCCGGCAGACTGTGCTGTCGATCACAAGCTCGTTGCGATAATATGGCTGACCTGCTCCGAAATGGCTTTCATCAAACGACGGCTAATCGCTTGTCTTCGAATACACTCGGCTACAGAATCGAGGTTGGCTCCAAGGTAGAAGGCGGCTTAGCCGACGAAAAAAATAGTTGACATCAATATGGCATTGTATTAAATAGGCCGTTCAGATTCTGCCATCCGACTTGGCGGCTAAGAGTTTGAATGGGAGAGAGCTATCGCTGTCTTTGATAATGAATAATTGCAAAATGAGAGAAACACGAGGAGAGTCTATGAAAAGGATTTGTCTGCTGCTACTGGTTGTCACGGCCTTTCTGTTTGCGACCAATTCCCTGACAGCAGGAGAACCCAAGGTCGGCGGAGTGCTTTTTGCCAACTGGAAAATGCATCTGAATGATCAAGGGCAGGGGAAGAATTTCAACAGCTTTGACATTGCTCGCGCCCGCTTGATTCTTGATCAGCAGTTCGGAGAGAAGTTTTCCGCCAACATGGCCATCGACCTGATTCCTCGCAGCAGCTTGGACGGCTATGGTTTACAGTATCGCCTTCGGTCAGCCTACATCCAAGGCGACAAGCTCATTAAGTACACTACCATGCGCTTTGGTATGCAGAGTCTGCTCTGGTTCGACCATGTGGAGAAGGCCTGGGGATTGCGTTACATTGATGCCGTGTCGTTGGACAAGCTTGGCTATTTGGAGCGTGCTGATCTTGGCTTTACCATTATTGGCGAGTGCCCCGGCAACTACGGCAAACTAGCCTTGCAGATTGTGAATGGCGGCGGCTTCACCAAGACGGAGAAAAACAAGAACAAGGACATCATCCTTTTTGCAACTGGTTATCCGTTTCCCAAGAACCCCGACTTTGGCGAGACTGGTATTTGGGCTCAGTATTACAAAGGCTGGCCGAACATTGCCTATCCGGACTCAACGGCCACTGATTTCCGCAAGAATACCAAGAAAGATCGTATGCAAGTGGCTGGCGTGATCAAGTATCGCAAGTGGGTCAGCGGCGTTGTCGAGTACTTCCAGACCTGGGACAAAGAAGACGTTACCACTGTCATCATCAAGGATAACCAGGAGAAGGCCAAGGGCTTCTCTCTGATGGGTAAGGTCAACGTGGCAACTGCCGAGACTTGGCTTTCCAAGGTCTATCTTTTCACTAAGTACGAGTGGATTGACAAACATACGCAACTCGACAAGGCGCTGTATCCGTACGAGTCGCAGAATGGTGATGCGCGATTCTTCCTCGGCGGTGTTGGTTACTCGCCAGTCGAAGGATATGAACTGGCGATCAGTATAGTCAGAGAGACCACTAAGGTTCAGAGCCCCCTCGTCAATCCTGTTGAGATTCGGGAAGACGAGAAAAACTCGATCCAGATCAACATGACCACGAAATTCTAAGCTCACATTTTTCTAACAGATCTGATTTTGGTGACCCGGTCGGCAACGGCCGGGTTTTCCTATTTGAAAAAAAGAGAGTGGTAACAACCGCTCTCTTCTGATGGGAAATAGGCCTGTCATCAGGTCTACTTCATTTCTTTGGCTAAATACAGACAGACGCTAGTGCCTGCCTACTCGTTTTTTTCGCGATTCTCCTCCTCATCAAATGTGACAGTATGCCCCTGAAGATGCAAATAGCAAAATCCGTGCCTCTGCGGCTGCAATTAGGCTAACATATTAAATGAATCAGAGTTAGCTAATGGGGGGTTGCGAGAACTACGATGTCAAGTCGGCAAAACTGTGCATGATTTCGACGCTATAAATGCAATTCCCCGGGATCATCATGGAATACAACAGATTAACAGACCGGTCAATCGTCGGGATACTGAACATCATTCCAAAGACTGGCGGGCACCAAGAGGTTATCGCCGTCAGTGCGACATGGTATTTGCGCCTTTGCTGAGAGACTCATAACGAGGATTACTTGAAAAGAGCCTTAATCTTGCCCCATGTCGACAGCTTGACATCAAGTGTTGACTCAACTCGTAAGTCAACTTTAAGGTTTTCATTGCTCGGCGTGAAAGTGGGCCTGGCGGTCTTGCCATCCAACTTGACCTGAATAACGTCGTTGGGGGAGCGATAGCCCTTTATGTCAGGCTTCGAAGAATCGTATTCCGGGATGCGCAATTCAAAGGCACCATTGTCACTAGTTTGCGACTCTGACACTTTGTCTTCGCCGATAAACGCAGCAATCGGTAGCCCCTTCTCTGCCGAGTGGCCGTGGTACTGGATTGTGCCGGTAACCAGACAGACATTGGCAAAGAAGAACGCACTGGTAGCAGTTGTGGCAACAAGAACCACAAACAGCATTACTGTTACGATCCGAGCGCGTTTCGCGAACATTTTAGACGGATGCTCCTGCATATACCCTCCCCTATTAAGCTACGAGTAACGGCAAATCCTGTCAAGTTTTTTTACGGTCGCTTTTGCGCGGCAGATTGTTCACCAGCGAAAATGAAAGGTATTCCAACTCCATCGACATATTCTCGGTACGAAGAAACACATCATCAGGCACCGCCAATTTGATCGGCGCAAAATTTAGGATTGCCTTGATTCCGCAATTAACAACGTGATCGACAATAACTTGCGCCGAGGAAGCCGGCACTGCCAGAATCACCAGTTCGATCTTGTTCTCGTTTAACTGCCTTTCAAGATCATCCATGCCCAGCACAGTGATACCCTTATGATTGGAACCAATCTTGCGCTGATCGTTATCAAACAACAGCTTGATGTTGAAACCCTGGCGCGCAAATTCCTTGTAAGACACCAGCGCCGAGCCGATGTTTCCAACTCCGATCAATGCCACGTTCCAGAATCGGTCTATGCCAAGGATGCGAGCGATCCTCTCTTTCAACTCCTTCACGGGATAGCCCAGCCCGCGAGTGCCAAAGGAGCCGAAAAACGACAGATCCTTGCGCACTTGAGCAGGAGTCAGTTCCTCGCGATTGGCGAGTTCCTTTGAGGAAACTGTGTCAAAGTGCTCACGTTCAAGGGCGGTAAGAGCACGATAGTAATGGGATAGACGATGAATCGTCGACTCGGAAATCCTGCGGTCTCTCATGTACTTCCCTGCAATAGGTTAACCACAACGGTCATTACAAGTTGTGAAACGTTTCACGAAAATAGGTACGCTTATGCTTGTGTCAAGCGCTATTTTTAGTAATACGGATGGCGCCGTTCTCTGATTGGCTACTATCTGTTCATCGGATCGGGAGGCCAAAGAACACGCGTGATTGCTAAACGCTGCGAATTAAGGAGTCGTCTGTTTCTCTGGTTTGGCTTTTGCTTGCCCAGAGACGCCGCCATGTGATAGCTCGACTCTGCGTTGGAGTTGTCTCCATTGAGATTCCACTCGATTCTGGACCTGCCGTATCGTCTCAGCGCTCAAATTGGCAAATCGTCCTTGTCGTGAGAGGAACCTGGAGACCGGCGCAAAGGTCTCCGGCAGAACGTTAATCGCGTACTTCGTGCCATCTTCTACCTCATACAACGGGAAGATTCTGGTCTGCACCGCGGCGCGGGTCAATTCAATCGACAGTTCCGAAGGTATTTCCCAATGAGTCGGGCATGGAGAAAGCAGATGCATAAACTTAAAGCCCGGTATAGACAACGCCTTTTTTACTTTGTTGGCCAAATCGTCCGGGTAGGCCACGCAGGCGGTTGCGCAGTAAGGGATATGATGCGCCGCCATGATTTCGACAATGTTTTTCTGCGGTTGCTGGCGCCGACGATCGGCATGAGCACCACTGCCCCTGCGGTTGCTGCCGCCGGCGAAGTAGTGAATGTCCATGTCCACGTACGACTCATTGTTGTAGCAGATATAGAGTATGTCTTCGTTTCTTTCGGCCGTAGAGGAGATCGCATGTAGACCGGAGTCGAAAGCGCCGCTGCCGCCGGCCCAGGCGAGAACGTGAGCATTATTCAGCCCCTTAACCTCGAGTGCCGCACGAATCCCGGCCGCTGCCGCTGCCGTTGTTCCCATGGCAACATGCAAGATCGGTATCCGAGCCGCGGAGCTCGGCCAGATACCATCGACATATGAAGCGCAACAAGCCGGCACAACCATAATCGCGTTGCTGCCGATAGCATCCAAAACAAGTCGCAATCCTAGGGCCTCACCGCAGCCGGGGCAGCCAAGATGACCAGATTCCTGCGCGCTGTCGAAATTCTGCGGAAGTATCATAACCGTACTCCTTCCCAATAGTGGTCACCGGCAAAGGCCTCCCCTTCCGAGTACTTGGCGGCGATTTCCTTGATCATCGCCGGTGCAACATCGCGACCACCCAAACCGAGAGTGATGTTGACGATGCTAGAGTCTAACGCTTGTGAATGAAGCGCCGCTCTGATTTCTTGACCGAAAATGCCGCCGGCGCCAAAACTGACGTTGCGATCAAGAACGATGTAACGACAGTTCGATCTGACGAGTTGGCGAAGGTCTTCCGCCGGGAATGGTCGAAACATCCTGATGCGAATGAGTCCCACTTTTTTCCCTTCACGGCGCATCTCCCGCACTGCGTGTTTGACGGTTTGAGCCATTGTCGCATAGGTGATGAAAATGGTTTTCGCGTCTTCAAGTTCATAGCAATCCAGACTACCATAGCGCCGTCCGAAGTGTGACTCGAATTTCTGATAGACGTCATTGGCCACAGCTTTGGCTGCGTCCATAGCCTCTTGGATCTTGTATCGAAATTCGAGGTAGTAGTCGGGAGAAGTCAGATTGCCAATGGAGCGCGGCTTCTGCGGGTCCAGTCGCCATTCGGTTTGATACGGCGGCAGAAAGGCATCAACCTCGGCTGGTTCGGGCAGAATAGTCGGTTCGATTGTATGTGAGAGGTAGAAGCCGTCCAAGTTCACCATTACCGGCAATTGCACGATCTCGCCAAGCCTGTACGCCTGTAAAATCGTGTCGAAGACTTCCTGGCAGGAGGAGACGTAGAACTGAATCCAACCAGTGTCACGCTGTGAAAGGCTGTCATTGTGATCGACCCAGATCGACCAGGGGGCGCCCAAAGCGCGATTGACATTGGCAATCACGATCGGCAACCGATCACCCGCCGCCCAGTGCAACATCTCTTGCATCAACGCCAGTCCCTGTGAAGAGGTGGCGGTGAAGGTCCTTGCTCCCGTTGCCGAGGCGCCAATCAAGGTTGACAACGCCGAATGCGCCGATTCTACCTTGACGTAACGTGCGTGCAGCTCTCCCTTGGAGCAGAACTCAAGCAACTGCTCCGCAATTAGTGACTGCGGAACGATGGGGTAAGTAGTGATCACTTCGGCGCGGGCAGCCATGACGGCATGCGCCGCCGCCTGTGACCCGCTCAGCAGCATCTTGGAGCCAGTCGAAACGGTTTTTGTCTTCATCTGGGCACCTGCCTGATTCGCAGATGGATTGCATCACGCGGGCATTCGTGGATGCAGATGCCACAACCTTTGCAGTAGTCGTAATTGATCTCATAGCTGCCGTTTCGCTTGGTGACAGCGTGATCGGGACAGAAAGTAAGGCAGTTGTCGCAACCATCGCAGACACCACAGGAGAGACAGCGCGCCGCTTCCCTCAGAACCTCAGCTTCGGCCAGTCCGATATTGACCTCGGCAAATGAGGTGCGGCGACGATCATCGGGTATTCTCTTCCGTTCAGTCACTTGACTGCGCTGAAAGTAGGCGACATTGAGATCCGCAAAGCAGCGCAGTCGCCGGCAGCAAAAATGCTTCCGACATTCGTTTGATGCGTGCCACCGGTGTTGATGCCCCAGCTTTCGCGGTCGACCTGATGCGGCAGAAACGACAGGTCAGGGTCCTCACCCAATGCAACTATCACACGCGAGACCGTCACCTCGGTTTGCGCACCGTGTATCGACATGGCAATTCGTTTGCCTGAGGAGTCTTTCTTGCCGAGGGTCAATCTCTGTAGTGTCAGTTTCAGTTCGTTGCCTGCCTTGCGAATGGTCGTCGGCGCGGTTAGACAGACTATTTCGATCCCTTCCTGCCTCGCTTCCTCGATTTGGTCTGTGAACGCAGGCACTTCGCTGGCAGGGCGACGGAAGTAAACCGCCGGTTTGCCACCAAGCCGCAGCGCCGCACGGGCACACTGAATCGCAGTATTGTTACCTCCAAATATCGCGACCTCCCCCTCAATGAGATCGCGTTTCCCGCAGTTGACTTCGGCGAGGAAATCCAACCCCTGCTGCACACCGGGCAGATCGGAGCCTGGAATGTCTAACACACTTGGCTTGTGAGCACCCGTAGCGATCAGGATCGCCCGGAATCGCTGAAGACCATCTAAAGGGGTACCTTGCCCAATTCTGACATTAAACCGAAACTCAATGCCGCGGTCGAAAAACGAATGGATTTCGGCGTCAAGTGCTTTTCTGGGCAGCCGAAATTCTGGGATACCTGTCCGCAGCATACCGCCTGCCTTGGGTGATGACTCAAAAACGACGACTTTATATTGAAGGTTGGTCAGATGCCAAGCAGCCGAGAGTCCAGCCGGCCCGGAACCGATAATGGCAATTTCGCCCTTGTCCGGATCGATAACAGCGGCTTGGGTCTTGACGTTCTTGAGACCCCAATCGCCTAGGAAGCGTTCCAAGCACCTGATCGACACAGCATCATCAAGTTTGGGACGGTTGCCTTGTGTCTCGCAAGGATGGTTGCAGACTCGACCGCATACTGAGGGCAGAGGGTTCGATTCGCGGATG
>JAPLUP010000206.1 GCA_026397575.1 Candidatus Zixiibacteriota bacterium | reverse complement strand
AATCTCATATCCCCGTTGCAAGCGGGGTTTTAAGGAATCGCGCCGCCGTCTGAAACATCGGGTGAAACTTGCGAGTCCAAATACCGTAAGAATCGATACAGACCGTGAATAATGTAGCTTCAACATAGACAGAGGTTTCCCGAATGAAAAAGATATTGTTGGCTGTGGGAGTGCTTGCCGTGGTCGTGGTGATCATTGTGCTCGCATTCGGCAACGGCAAATCCAGCAAGACAAGCGATGTCAAGCTGGTGAAGGTCGAAAAAGGGGAGATTGTCGAAAAGGCCATGGCGATCGGCACCATCCAGCCCTATAAAGAGATTCAGGTTAAGTCGAAAATCTCAGGCATCGTCAGAAAGCTGTACGTGGAAATCGGCGACTCCGTGAAAGAGGGCGCGCTGTTGCTCGATATCGCACCTCAGCCGACACCATTGGAATACACCGAAGCCAAGCGTGCGGTTGAAGTGGCGCAGATCAATTTTGACAACGCCAAGACGACTTATGATCGCAACAAGGAACTCCACGACAAACAGTTGATTTCCGAATCGGAGTATGATTCCCGCAAAACCGAATATGAACAGAGCCAATTGCAACTGCGGCTGGTGCAGGAAAGACTGCAATTGACCGAGCGAGGGTCGCTCAACAGCGCCAGTCTCAAGGTCGAAAGCACAATCCGCTCTCCCATTACCGGTTCCGTGCTTTCCAAAAACGTCAACGAGGGTGATCCGGTAGTGCCCCTCACGTCCTATCAGGACGGCACGGCGCTGATCACCCTCGCAGACATGCATGATCTGATTTTCCGAGGCACGGTGGATGAAATCGACGTCGGCAAGATCAAAGAAGGCATGCCGGTTTCGATCAAGGTCGGCGCTCTGCCCAACGACACGGTCTCGGGGACACTCTACAAGATTTCTCCCAAAGCCCGCAAACAGGAACAAGCCACGGTGTTTGATGTCGAGGTCAAGCTTCCTGCAACCGATCTCGCCCGGCTGCGGGCCGGCTATTCGGCCAACGCCGAGATTATCATCAAACAGGCGAAAGATATTCTCACTCTGCCGGAACGTGTTGTCGATTTTCGGGGTGATTCGGCGTTTGTTATGGTGCAAGACTCGGCCGGGGGCAAAGAACGCCGCGTGATTGAAACCGGACTCTCGGATGGCATCACTATCCAAGTCACCAAAGGCGTAAAAGAAGGCGAAACGGTGGCCGAAAAACCGGCGAAGAAGAGCATGTTCGACTAATGGCGATTGTTCTCTACTTCAAGCAGTTTCTGCATGACTTGCAGGCGCAGAAACTCCGCACCCTGCTGACATTGATCGGCCTCACTTGGGGAACGGTGACGGTCATCTGTCTGCTGGCATTCGGATACGGTCTGCAAAAACAGCAGGAGGAATCTTTCAAGGGATTGGGGGATGATATCGTCATCATGTGGGCGTCCAGAACCAGCAAACCATTCGCCGGCTATCCCAAAGGACGTTGGTTCGGCTTCCAGCCTGCCGACGTCGACATGCTCAAGAAGGAGATCGGTGAGTTGCAGTATGTCTCAGGCGAATATATGCGAAACAACATCTCAGTCCGCAACGGCCGCAATTCGAAATTGATCGATGTCTCGGGTGTCAACGCTGAATTCGGCGGCATGCGCGCCATGGTTCCCGAGCCGGGGGGACGTTTCTTGAACGAACAAGACATAAACGAAAAGAAACGCGTAATTTTCATCGGCGACGGCCTGCGCGACGAGCTTTTCGGTGAAGGCTCCGATCCCGTAGGCAAAGCGCTGATCGTCGATGGAGTGCCGTTCACCGTAATCGGTGTGCTGACCAAGAAACCGCAGGATTCATCCTACTCAGGGAGAGACAAAGACAAAGGCGTGATTCCCTGGACGACTTTCCAGACCAAGTACGGCGATCGTTATCTGGATAACATCGTTTGGAAGGCAAAGGATTTGACTGTGCATACTACCGCCAAGGACAGGGTGCTGGAGGTATTCTCGCAGAAGTACAGATTTGATCCGGCCGACAAGGAAGCTGTCCCGATGTGGGACACAGTCGAGAGCAATGGATTTCTGCTATTCTTTGTGGCGATCCGCTGGTTCGTCGGCTTCGTCGGATTCATGACACTGTTAGTCGGGGGGATTGGATTGGCGAACATCATGTATGTTGTGGTGGAAGAACGCACCAAAGAAATCGGCATCAAAATGGCATTGGGAGCCAAGAGGGCATTTGTGCTCATGGGATTTATCTTCGAGACGCTGCTTCTGACCGCAATCGGGGGCGGTTTCGGATACGCGATTGCCTCCGGTATCCTCGCGGTCATTCCATCGTTCGGCGAAGACATGAAAGAAGCCATTGGCACTCCGACTCTCTCAATTATGGACAGATTGGCAGTGATAGGAATTTTGGGCATTATCGGTCTGGCGGCAGCCTATTTTCCGGCGCGGCGGGCAGCAAATATGAACCCTGTGCAAGCGCTGAAGCTATAACGGAGTCCGGAACCATGATGCAGTCATTCATGTTCGTCCGATTATTCTACCGCGATCTCAGAGCGAATAAGAAACGCATGGCGCTGACCCTGCTGGCCGTTTTGTGGGGTACTCTTTCTATCGTGTTGCTCCTGGCTTTCGCCGAGGGTCTGAAAAGGGAATTCGCCATCAACAGAGCCGGATTAGGCGAAGGAATTATCATCATCTGGGGGGGCCAGACCACCAAAGCCTACGAGGGTCTCGGCAAAGGCAGACCTATCCGCTTCTACCCCGAAGATCTCGAGGAAATCCAGAAACAGATACCAGAGATCGAAAAAGTTGGCGCCGAGTACAACAACTGGGGTGCTTCGATTACATACAAGAAGAAGACCGTTTCCAACCGTGTCAACGGTGTTTTTCCGAGCTATGAGACGATGCGCGCGCACTATGCTAAGCCCGGGGGACGCTTTATCAACCAGATTGATATGGAAAATCGTCGGCGTGTCGTCTACTTAGGCAATCGCTTAGCGGAAGACCTCTTCGGCAATGAAGATCCCGTCGGAAAGGTCGTCACCATCAATAACATTCCGTTTACTGTCGTCGGTGTGATGGAAAAGAAGACGCAAATGGGGATGTACAACGGTCCTGACGACAGCAAGGCAACCATTCCGGCAACGACTCACTCGGCAATCTGGGGTACACTCCGCTATGAGAATATCGTCGTCAAGCCGCATGATGTCAGTCAAGCTGAATTCGTCAAACAACGGCTTTACGAAGTTGTCGGTAAGAGACAGAAGTTCGATCCGCTGGACAAAGGCGCCCTGTCGATTTGGGATGTAATCGAAAGTGAGAAGGTAATGGACAAGATCATGCTGGGCTTGCAGGTCTTCTTCGGAATCATGGGCTTCTTCTCGTTATCCATCGCCGGCGTCGGTGTTGCCAACATCATGTATGCCGCCGTCAAAGAACGAACGACGGAAATCGGTGTCAAAATGGCGCTCGGCGCCAAGAAGCGGCAGATTATGGGGCAATTCGTGTTGGAGGCCGTCCTGATAGCAGCAATCGGCGGAGGTCTCGGACTAATCATCGCGCAGTCAGCATGCTCGATCTTCGCGAGCATCGATCTCAACAACGAAGTGCTGAAATGGTTGGGCAAACCGACGATCTCGCTGGTTATCGGCATTGTGACCGTTACGATCTTGACCCTGATCGGTCTGGTGTCAGGGTTTTTTCCTGCCAGACGCGCGGCATCCATTAGTCCGGTTGAGGCGCTGCGATATGAATAGACAT
>JAPLUP010000411.1 GCA_026397575.1 Candidatus Zixiibacteriota bacterium | reverse complement strand
GAGGACGATTGAGTCTTTTCTTAGTAGTGAGAACCTCTTGTGGTCATCGTTGTCAACTCATCCTATAACAGCCATGTAAGACCAAATTCCTACTTGTATTACTGACAATGGGGAGCCGAACCACCACTGAAAATGTACGAGATCAAGTACACTGCATCAGAGATATCCACGCCACCATCGCCGTTGGCGTCTCCCATACCGTTTGCACCGCTGCAGTCAGCGGGGGCTGTGCCACCGGAGAAGATGTACGAAATCAAGAACACGGCATCTGAGATGTCAATGCCGCCATCACCATTGGCGTCGCCGCAGGAAGTGCACTGCTTGAAGTAACCATACTGATGAAGAGCCGTCCAGGGCTTGTCAGCCCAGTTGTCGGTCGCAGAAAACGCGCCGATGTACGGAGTGCTCTCGAACCACGAATCTTCAGCGTGAGCATCCGGATGAGCAGTCGTATAGGCCGGGCCGGACGCGCTCGGTCTCGGATCGAGAGCATGGCTACCGTGAATGCGGAAGTTTGCTCCGTAGTAGATACCCGGATCGCCGACCAACTGATTCGGCCAAACCGTTCCACCATACAACGAAGCGGCTGTTGACATCTCCAGATTGAGCTTCGACAGAACTGAGTCTCCGACTTCACCCGCCTTAGTCATTCCCTTGCCAAGATTCCACCACAGGATGGAGTAATTGTCAATATCCTGAACTGCATAAGCGGGGTTACCGTAACCGGACCACAGATCGGCGCCAGTGCCAGTGCTCTTGCAGCGGGAGCGCTTTTCGGCGTCATTGTCCGCACAGATAGAACAGTCACTCCAGTTGCCAAAACAACTACCGGACTTATTTTCAAACTCATAAGCCCATTGCGAATACTCAACGACGATACCATTGCGCAGATGACCGCCGGTATCTTCTTTGTACTTCATGGCAAAGTCTTGCTTGCCACCAACGGCAGTGTTGCCATGGCCGCGACCAATAGCCGTGAAGTTGTACATCGTTGCTTTGGAAAAGGGACCAACGCCCGTGAAAGCCGGGTCGTCGCTGTCCATTTCGAACAGATGGTCACTGTTGGAAATCGAATCGGCAACCAGGAACAGAAACTGACCCTTGCCGCTGAAGCCCTGATCCCAGTCAAAACCGTCGTCATCACTGAACGCGTTGATCAAGTGCTTGCAGTTAACCGTTCCGCCGAACCATTCGAAACCGTCGTCGTTGTTGCAATAGGCTTCAAC
The DNA here is from genome assembly GCA_026397575.1 of Candidatus Zixiibacteriota bacterium. GTDB lineage: Bacteria > Zixibacteria > MSB-5A5 > CAIYYT01 > CAIYYT01 > CAIYYT01. The sequence goes on along the minus strand of JAPLUP010000411.1, from coordinate 1,395 downwards.
ATAGTCAATGACGGTGCCGTCACCGATACCACCCATGGTGAGACCGTTGATTTCGTTGGCCACACCGAGGATTGAGCCGCCGTAGCGAAGCGAGACATATTTCACGACACCAGAGTTGTCGTGTGGATCCTCTTCAATGTTATGGCCTCCATACCAGATGCGCGGATTGGGCGTAACGCCTTCGATCTGCTGAATGTTCTCGGGCGGAGTGCTGATCGGCGCCTTGCCAAGCAGGACCAGCGAACCCCAAAGTCCCCTGTCTGCCTGTGTCGTGCCGTGATCGTTCGGATCATCGACGTTGTCGGACAGCGCGGTGAAGACAATCGGGCAGTTTTCGGTTCCCTCTGCAAAGATTTTGGATTCACGAGTGATGATCAGAGCCGAAGCCGTATCACCGGCGCCCGGATAACCCTTGATAATTGTCCCCGGATCGATAGTCAACGTGCCATTAACGCCGCCGCTGTCAAGGAACTGGCCATCACCGACGTAGATCCAACCGTGCAGAAGATACACCGTGTCAGCAACCCAGTGCTGACTGCCGGTTAGGATTACCGGGTTAATTCCGTCGCCAATTAGCTTTATCGGTTTTGGTGTGACGCCATCCGACTTATACTCGGTCGGGCATGGGTTGCCCAGCGCCAGCGAGTAGCTAAGGACTAGCATTAGCGCGAAGATCGCTTTACGCAGCATTCATTGCCTCCAATGTGTAAGAATTGATAGTTCTGGCAGTTCCAAAATGAGCCCGCATTGCTGTTTGTGCTCTTTGGCCTGATGAATTGTCTTGTTCAAAGAAAGAGGTCGACAATCCTCGTCTTCCGGACCTAATAAGCCGGTAGTTCGAGGAGGAAAAGTTCTTGCACGATATCAGTAAACGTTCAACCATTTTCATTTCCAATCTGGGAATCCTATTCCCAACGGATCCATGTTAGTCCGCCAGTGTTTTGCCTTGATTTGACTCGCGTTAAAGTTCTGCCAATCAGATCTCATATGAGAGACCCAACGAAAAAGTCTTGCCGACCGAGTATTCCTCGGCGACGTATTCCTTGCCCGGAAGTCTCTGAGTCTTGCGGAACCTGTCGTTGAGAAGGTTTTTCGCCGCGAATTTGGCTTTCAGCCCCCACCAGATCCGCTGCGAAGTTACGAGATCAAGGGAGTGGAAAGGCTCCTCATAGATGTTCGGAGATTGACCTTCGACGTTTTCAGTCAGTCTTCGTCCAAAGACGTTGTAAACCACCGATGCAGTCGTACCGCGTCGTTCGTTTTCATAAGACAAGTCGGTATTGACCAGATACCTGGACTGCCCACCGAAATCGCGGTATCGCGACGCGTTCGCATCGTAGAATTTCGCTGTTTTGTATTCACTTTCGGTCAGTGCTACCCGTGAGCGTGCCAACG
>JAPLUP010000337.1 GCA_026397575.1 Candidatus Zixiibacteriota bacterium | reverse complement strand
ACTTTTCCTCTCAGAAAGCTTCCTCCGGCTTGAAGCAAGCCTGCCCTTTCAAGGATCACGCTTCCTGCAGGGCATATCACGCCTGCTTTGCCGCATCTCTCTCTTAAGCCCCGTTCAAGAGAGCTTGGCCTTTTCGGTTTCACACCCAAGTTTCGTTGACGAGAATCTTGTAGCTCCGAACCTCAGTGGTTCGGACTGTTGCGTGAATGGAATTGGAGCCGTGCGGATTCCAACCTGCCAAACTCGGGTTCAGGATATATGCGCAAACGCCCCAAAAAAGTCAATCTTAAAACAAAACGCATCTTTGCCGATCTACCAATTGTCGGATCCTGTTGACGATTAGAGCTGGGCGGCAAGAGAGTACTTGTCAAGACGAGAAAAACTTGTTAGCATTAGGGAATAACTGTATGCGGTGTGACCATCTGTTCTAAGTTACTGCCGTCATTCTTATTAGGAGAACAGACCGTCTTTCTCTGCTCAAACTCTGCACAGCAGCGTCGCGTGCGAAGATCGAAGCAGGGATCGAAGGTCTTGAGCGTCAATGAATAACGGAATTGCGTACATAATGTGGAGAAGGCACGGAGTTTGCACATCGCTTTAGCGTAGTATTGTCATTCGTGCGCAAACAACTCAAGTCTGAGGGATTGTCCCGGCAGTCCCGGAGGTTAGCATGTCAGTGTTCTTGAGAATAAGCTTTGTGGTAGCTGCTGCAATAATCTTCCTGACAACGGCAATGAGCACGGTACAGGGAGCGCCCACTCAATCGTATCGCTCAGGGGCAATACTTTCCGGCACTGACGGGACCTGTAAGTTTTACAAGCCGGGCGATTCTACGTGGATGTATTCGCGGTTTACGTATCTCATGGCTTACGCCGATTGTCCGGGGAACATTGGACAGTGGCGAACCGGAAACCCTAATTGCCGCATCGTTTTCTATACGAGCGGTACAGACCTTGATCCGTTCAAGAGCTTTACGAACAATTATCCGGGGAGCGGGAAGTCAACGTATATCCGCAACCGCATGGTGCAGCTTGGTGATATTGAAGAAAATGCGTATTTGCACTTTTACAACGACACCAAGATTAGGAACTGGGTCTATGCAACCTCCACATGGGACACGTTGCTAATTCCCGGTACCAATTCCATGACCATCACTGCCAAGGATTCGGTTAGTCGCGCTATCAACTCATACACTACCTATCTTTTCACCTCGCGCAATACTTACACCTACCCAACGCGTTTAGCACCGAACTACACGAATGCAAAAATGCGGCTTGCATACAAGGAATACGTCACCTTTGCCTTTACTTCAGCGCGGACAACCTACTGGCCTAATATAACAGGCTATTGGGATGGTATGTTCTTCGACAACTATAATCCGGGGGGTATACAGGGGAGTCATCTGGTTTCCGGCGGTCTTGTTGTCGAATCCGGCACCGCTCCTGCGAACCTACTGACTTATGGCACCGATGCCTACGGCGCCTGGGGCTGGGAGTTGATGAAAGTTTTTGGTCGTGAAGTACGCGATACGCTCAGAACCTCCGCCCAATGGTCGGCTGACGGGAAGAAGAAGGTTCTTGCGTACAACGCTGGTCTGACTTGGAAAAACGAACTCATGTATCCCGACTCTTCGGGAGCCGATGCTCTCTGCTGGGAGTACGGTTTTAATCCGGTAAATTCCCCTAACAATAGCATTTGGAGGCTGGAGAATATCTACACGCACGATTCCATTGCTACCCTCAATGGCGCTACCTATTTTTGGATAAGTATTCCAAGTACCGACTACGCCACAAAGCAGCAATCAATCTACAACAATCTCTGTTTCTACTACGTTGCCCGCACTGACTCAACATGGATGGCTATATACCCGACTCCGGGCAATTCTTATGGAGCTTTCTATAATCCCGGTTATGATACTCTGTCGTGGATACCGGCGATGGGATATGAACTCGGCGTCCCGATTGCTCATTACCAACTGGCGACATCCGGTGCCTCTCCCGACAAAGCCGGCGCCAGTTACAAGGTTTGGATGCGAGACTATCAAGGGGGCAGGGTCTACATTCGTCCCAAGGATGACCTTGATTTAGGAATCTGGGGTTCAGCCTCAACTCCGGTTACCGTCAGCCTTGGCGGCACTTACCAGCAACTGAATACCGACGGAACCCTCGGTTCGGTGATTACCTCGCTGTCATTGCATGGTGCCGAAGGCGCGATCGTGATTCCAGCCACCACTGGCGCTTGCGCGACGCCTCCGTCTGTTCCGACATTAGGCAGTCCCGCCGACAGCGCGAAGGTGGCGTCTCGCACACCGTCGCTCTGCGTCAATAACTCGACCCAGTCCGGCAGTTGCACCCAGCCCATCGTCTATCACTTTCAGGTTTCGATCGGATCAAGCTTCAGCGCAATCACATCCGAAAACAGTTCCGTATCGCAGGGCACCTCGACTACCTGCTGGCAGGTATCGACGACTCTTGGCATCGGGCAACTCTATTACTGGCGTGTTCGCGCCGGCAATGGAACGTCCTGGTCGAACTGGTCAGCAACTCGCAAGTTTGTCACACCCAACAGCGCGCCCACCGTGCCGACACTGTCGTCACCAGCCAACGCCGCAACCGTCACTTCGGTCCAGCCGACACTGACGGTGACGAACTCTACCGATCCGGACGGCACCACACCGACCTACCATTTTCAGGTTTCGACCGCGTCCAGCTTCACGACCATTGCCGTGGAGAATTTGTCGGTGGCACAGGGTTCGGGCAGCACCAGTTGGCTGGTTGGTTCGGCTCTGAGCAATTTGACCACCTACTACTGGCGCGTCCGCGCCTACGACGGTGTCGCCTATTCAAGCTGGAGTAGTTCGCGCTCTTTTTATGTCAACCAGCCGGTCGCCAATAATCCACCCACCGTGCCAACGCTCTCGACGCCGGCGAATGGCGCCACGATGACCTCGCGGCAACCGACTCTGGTGATCGTGAATTCCACTGATCCGGAAGGTACGACGCCTGTTTACCACTTTCAGCTATCAACATTGTCCAGCTTTTCGTCGATCGCCGTCGAGAATCTTTCGGTCGCTCAGGGTCCGTCAACGACTACTTGGCAGGTTACCCCGGCTCTCAACAATCTGACGACTTACTACTGGCGAGTCCGCGCCTCCGACGGTCAGGCCTACTCTGGTTGGAGCGGCTCGCGATCATTTTACGTTAATCAGCCAAGTGGAAACAACCCTCCGACTGTTCCGACCTGCAGTTCACCAACCAGCGGTGCCAAGGTATCCAGCCTGACTCCAGATCTGATTATCAACAACGCAACTGATCCCAACGGCGATCCGTTGACCTATCAATTCGAGTTGTACAATGCTTCCTTTTCAACTCTGATTTCACAGTCACCCATGATCACACAGGGTATTGGAAGCACTACTCCCTGGCGCGTGCCGGTCACTTTGTCACAGAAGACGACATACACTTGGCGCGCGCGTGCCTACGATTCGCAGGCCTGGTCGAACTGGATGACGCTTGCCAGCTTTCGTACTAATCGTCCACCTTGGACACCGATACCTCGTACGCCGGTGAACGATACTGTTTTCGGGTCTGTACATGTGCTGGTAACAAATAACACGACCGATCCCGATGGGGACACGCTGACCTATGATTTCGTTGTCTATTCCGATTCCTTGCTGACGAAATACATCGAGGCTGGTCAGGCAATACCACAGGGTGCAAACTACACCTCTTTCTCAACCGGCAGCTCCTATACCAACAACAAACCCTACTGGTGGCGAGTGCGCGCCTTCGACGGTGGCGCCTGGTGCAACTACAGCGCCCCCACGATATTCTGGCATCTCGATATGGCGCTTGATGCGGCGGACGCGCCCACACTTGTCAGTCCCGCGGATGGATCAACCGAGACGGATGTTAAGCCGCAATTCCATGTCACTTGGTCGGGGAGTAGTTCTTCGGTATGTCAGTTCGAACTGGCAATTGATGCCGACTTTAGTACGATCATCGACGGCGGCTCGGTCATCGGCGACCAAGGCGCGGCTGTGTGGACTGCGAATCGCCCGCTGGAAAACGGCAAAACGTATTTCTGGCGCGTCAAACGGGAGCAAAGCGGCTATTCCGAAGGCGCTGCTTTTTCCGTGAGCGCCAACATTTTCCTGTCGCCCAACCCATTCTCATACTTGGATGGTGTGATCACTATCCACAATCTGCCCCCCGCCTCGCGTTTTGAAGTCTACACGCCTTCCGGCGAGAAGGTCGTGGAGTTGGACAACCTCAGCGGTGATTATGCCTGGAATGTCCTCAACTCGAGCGGTGAAAAACTCGGATCAGGCGTCTTTCTTTACTATATCCGATTCAACGACAAGACGGTGGCCGACAAATTCATCGTTGTCAGATAGCTTCAACTTCTTACCTTCTATCATGAGATTATTCCGAACGAGTCCGGCGGTTGCCCGACTCGTTCGGCAATGCGCCCGTAAGTGAGCCGGTCAATCGGGCTGGGAGTATTATAGGAAACGGAGAACAATATGTATCGGATCAGAAAAATCAGTTTTCTTGTTGTGATCGCACTGTTGACGATCTCAACCAGCGCTTATGCCCTTTCCGGTCTGGGACTGGGAGTCAAGGCCGGAGTGCTGACAAGCTATAAGAACCCGAATCTTAAGCTCGCCACATACAAAATGAACGACCTGAAATTCTACGGCGCGTTTGTCAAGTTCGGAGGGCAGGGGCTGACTCTCGAAGCCGGTGTTGAGACCTTTTGGAACAAGAAAAATCTCGATCTGCTCGGAAGCAAGGTTGAAGTCAAGGCGCGCGATATCCTGTTGACAGCCACCGCCAAGTTCTATTTCAAATTTCCGATCATCAATCCGTTTGTCGGAGCCGGTATCGGTGCGCACAAGTTTACCTATAGCTACAGCGGCGACCTCGGCGGCTACTCAGGAGTCGAAATTAAGATCCCCGATGACAAAACCTATCTCGGATATCACATAGTTGTTGGCGCCAAGACTGCGATTGCCGTGCTTCCCTTCGACCTTTTTGTCGAAGGCAAAATCGGTAGGGTCAACTCCACCGGCGACCCAACCGACTTTACGATTCTCTCCGGAGGGGTGATTATCAATCTGCCGTGAGGGCTCGACTGCTGTTGTCATCGAACTGGCATCTCCGAGAAAAAACTTGCATGTTGAGAATGGGCTTCGTACAGTAAACCCAAAGAACTGTAGAGTGTAGGTTTCAGCGTGCTTGAAAGACAAGGATATTGGCATCCTGGTTACCAAAACCCGCTAAGTACGGATGAGGTTCGTTTGGCTGATCCGGAACTTCAAAAGGAGGTGATGAAGAAATGGTTTCTCTCGAAATATGAGAACCCAGTGGAAGAAACACCTTATGAGAGTGCAGAAGGGGGTTACATCTATATTTTTGGAGGTCCATATGATGCCGCCGACATTCTTGGCAGTGAATTCGCTGAAATTGTGGGTGAAAAGGTCATTGAGGAGTGTGTAAGTGAACTTGAAGACGAAGAAGGTTGCATCGAGTGGGCCGCCGTTGCGTCGGAACAGGATTACGATGATGAATTCCTTAAGAGCGTCACCGACAACCCCGAATTCTACCAAACGTTTCAACAGAGCATCAGCAACATCGGAGAGCTTCTAAATTTCGGAGCCGGGGCCACGTCAGGACCACTTCTTAATAATCTACTGTTTGTC
>JAPLUP010000152.1 GCA_026397575.1 Candidatus Zixiibacteriota bacterium | reverse complement strand
CGTCAGAACTGCCCGGCCAACATCTCTAAACCTGACAACCGACCCGCTCGTCTCCTTGATAATCAGATCATTAAATTCTTCGGGCGTCGACAGCCGACCGAAAGTTCGAATCGGCAACTCAGTGTTGTAACCCTCGATACGCCCTGATGGCAACTCGACGTTTTCGCGATCTAATGCGTTTTTGATGTCCAGAGGTGTTAGACCTTGGGAAGCCAACCGCGCCGGATCGATCAGCAATTTTATGGCGTATCTTTTTTCTCCCCAGATATCGACGGAGCTAACCCCGGCAATCGTCTGCAGGCGCTCCTTGAAAACATTGTTGGCCAATTCTGACAACTCCAGCAGGGTGCGCTTATCACTTTGGATGGTTATGGCAACAATCGGATTAGCATCAGCATCGGCCTTGGAAATAGTCGGAGGATCAACGTCGGGCGGAAGATCGTGTGCGGCTCTTGAGACGCGGTCGCGGACGTCATTTGCGGCCGCTTCCATGTCGACACCAAGCTCGAACTCGACAGTGATTCTGCTTCTGCCGTCGCTGCTCGATGACGTAAGCGAGCGAATACCGGCAATGCCGTTGATTGATTCCTCAAGCGGGTCAGTGATCTGCGACTCGATGATGTCGGCATTTGCTCCCGTATAGCTGGTGCTAACGGTTACAATCGGGGGATCAACGTTGGGATACTCGCGAACCCCGAGAAAGAAATAGCCAATGGCCCCGAAAAGAACGATCACTATCGAGAGCACAATGGATAAGACCGGTCGACTAATACAAACGTGGGAGATATTCATTTGTCTTGCGCGGTTAGTTGCCTTGAAGTGTCTTTATCTGAACGTCCTTGCCGTTGGCGAGTTGCAGGAGACCGGTTACGATGAGAGTATCGTTGGCTGCCAACCCTTCCACAATCTGGATGCTCTTTTCGGTTCGGATGCCGGTCTTGATGGAGACAGGTTTGGCTTTGCCGTTTACACATAGATAGACTTTCTCGCCGTTCAACTCGGGGATCACCGCCCCGGACGGTATCACGATTGCGTCTGGCAGCTCAGCTAATGTGATCTCGACCTTGGCAAACGCGCCGGGAATCATAGTCCCTTGCGCGTTGGGAATTTTCCCTCGGGCTTTGATAGTGCGAGTATTGGGATCAATTTTCGTTTCCAAGGCATAGATAACGCCTTTGTGATCCTCTTCGGAATCCCCCGCGCGCACGAGAATGTCAATTCCGCTCTTAATCTGCTTCCCGTATTTTTCTGGTACGGAAAACTCGACCTTCATTGGGTCTAATTCCTGCATGGTCGCAGCTAACATATTCGGAGATACATAACCACCCTCGCTGACATAGCGCAATCCGACAACTCCGTTGAATGGAGCCCTGATCTCCGTCTTGCCGATTTGCGATTCGATAACTTCCTTGTCCGCCTGAATCAGCCGCAGTGTATTGAGAGTCTTATCATATTCTTCCTGACTAATCGCCTTGATATCGTAAAGGCTTCGTTCACGGCGTTCTTCATCGGATGCCTGCTTTTCTTCGAGTTCCTTACGCTTATGCTGAGCCTGCAACTCACGATCGTCGATTTTCAGCATCAAGGCTCCTTTGGCAATCCTGCTGCCCTCTTGGAAGAAGACACCAGTGACCCTACCGGAAATCTCCGGGCGCAGTTCGACTTCCTCATTTGCGAGTAGTGTCCCCGTGGTGAAGATCTTGTTGTCGAGAACCTGCGGTCTGATTACCATTGCCTCCACCGACAGGGCGTTGCTTCGACCACTCCCCTCGCGATTTGTCTGCTTGCCGGTCCCCTGCCCGCAACCGACCAGAAAGAGACTGGAGAGCACTGCCAGAGCGACTCCGAAGACGAAAAATGCTGTACTACGGATTGGCATAACCATAATCAAGTTCAACTCCTCGGCAATACGTCCAGTTCCAAGGAAATCAAGGCCGACGGTCACAAGTTACTGGTTTCTGCGTGGGAAAGCACCACAATTGTGAGATTCTAATTCGCGAGTTCACTGAGCGCTAATATAATTGGACACTCCTTGAAGATTCCCCGTTAGCACTTGCTTGCGAAAATTCCTTCTATCTTGAGATTCGTAGGGCACGTTGCCCACGGGCACACGGAGTGTATCTTTACAATGTAAATGCTTTCTTGCAGACAAGTACTAGTGACTGCGGTGTTCTAGTTTCTTTTCAACAGGTTTTTTTCGAACAGGTCAACGTCCTCACGGTATCGGCGGGCGATTTCCGATGAAGCCGGATTAGTGTAGATTTCCGATTGCGGATGTTCGATCAACGACGCTATAGCTACGCTAACCTCTTCAGCCGTCTGCGCGTTGCCGGCGCCACCCGGTCGCCTCTGAGAAGCGCCACCAAGAGCATTCTTGTGAAAGTCGGTCAGCACCATACCCGGCATAACCAGCGAAACGTGAATGTTAGGGTAGTGCTCCTGAAGATCCATACGTAGATTCGCGGTCAGAACGTTGAGCGCGGCTTTGGCGGCGCTGTATATTGATCTGAACGTCACCAACGGCACCCTTCCTAAGAATGACGATACGTTAATAACGTGCCCTTTGTTTTCCTGCTGGAAGTAGGGCACGATTGCCTGCATTCCGTAGAGAGCCGACTTCAAGTTGACGCTCATCATCTGATCAACGTCGTCCTCGGTGAGTTCAAGCACCGGCCTGGAGATTCCCCGACCGGCGTTATTGATCCAAACATCAACTCGCCCGAAAGTCTGAAGCGCCGTCTCTTTGAGACGCTGTACGTCGGCGCGACGGGTGACATCGACCACGACTGGAACAGCTTCACTTCCCGCCTGTTTTGCAGCCTCTTTGAGTTCATTTTCTCGGCGGGCCGCCAAGACAATCTGATGTCCCTGGGTTCCGAGCAACCGAGCGGTTGCGGCGCCAATACCGCCGCTGGCTCCCGTGATCACGACAACTTTTCTTTCCATAACTCCTCGTTTCACTTCAAGAACTGAAGAAACTACGTATTCTCGCCGGTCTTGGGAAGCGGAAATCTGCGGTACGCCTTTGTTTCAGTAGTCTCATAGGTTAGGCATTCTTGCCGGTGCCGAATCCACACTCGTTCTTCTCCTTGACACCACGCATTTCATCGAGCTTACTATCAACAGCATTGATTTGGCTGCAAAGGCAGGGTGGGTGTATGGGGAGACGGATCATTCTTGAAGGAAGCAGGCTACAGCAAGCTGCGGGGCACCCTGGAGTCGGCGGAATCGTAACCGCCACAGCCTTAACACTTTTGGCGCTTCCAGTTCTCTACAGTATTTTCGGTAGCAGATCGAAAAGAGAAGACTGATCTCAGTTCTTAGAGAGCCTGATAGGCAGAAATCGCTTGCGTAATTGAATCCTGCAACGTATACTCTAACAAGCCTGCACTGGCTCGGTCGGCAGATAGCCGTTCCGAGCTTCTTTTTTCGTGATCTTCCTTACATGGTTTGGTCAGAAGCGTCGGTGTAGAGTCATTAACTTGGCGGGAACATGCCCGCACTTTGAGAGGTTTTTGTCCGTATGATACCAGTCGACCGCATTCGTAATCTCGCTATTATCGCCCATATCGACCACGGAAAAACGACTTTGATTGATTCCGTCTTTCGCGCTACCCGAACATTTCGAGACAACCAGCAGGTGGCGGAACGCCTTATGGACAACAATGATCTTGAACGGGAACGCGGGATCACGATCCGGGCCAAACATTGCACGGTCAACTGGAATGATTATCTGATCAACATCATCGATACACCCGGGCACGCCGATTTCTCCGGTGAAGTGGAACGAGTCCTCTCGATGGTCGACTCGGTTCTATTGTTGGTTGACGCCAACGAAGGTCCGATGCCGCAAACGCGTTATGTGTTGATGCGTTCACTGCGCCTTGGTCTACAGCCGATCGTCATCATCAACAAAGTTGATCGTCCAAATGCTCGCCCCGATCACGCACTGAACAAGACCTTTGATCTCTTTATCGATCTGGGCGCAACGGACGCGCAGGCGCATTTTCCAGTTCTGTACGGTTCCGGACTCGATGGTTGGTTTGTGAGAGACTTGGAGAAAGACGCGCACGAAGGAATGGATGCTCTTTTTGAGACGGTAATCAAACACGTAGCCCCCCCTAAAGTCAATCAGGATGGTCCGTTTCTTATGCAGGTCAGCACGTTGGCCTGGAGTGATTATGTCGGGCAAATCGGTTGTGGCCGAGTACTGAGCGGCACACTGAACAAAGGTGAGGAGTTTACGCGGTTTGTCACACGTTGGAAAGATGCTAATGACCAGGATGCCGGCTGGGATGTGATCGGCTCCGCCAAGGAGAAAGGCGTTCATTTTTGGGTTACACGCGGACTGCAACGGGTCGAGGCGGACAAGATCAGCGCCGGCGATATTGTCTGGCTGGCCGGACCGAGTGAAATCGGTATTGGAGATACCTTTTCGAGTATCGAAGACTCAGCCTCGGCGCTCAAACCTCTGGAGATCGAAGAACCGACGGTGTCGATGTTTTTTCTGGTCAACACGGGGCCCTTCTCCGGAGCTGACGGCACAGCTATCATGCTGCGCCAACTGAAAGAGCGCCTGCAACGAGAGCTACGCGTTAACGTGGCGTTGCGCATGGAAGATCTCGGACGATCCGATGGTGTAAAAGTATCTGGTAGAGGCGAACTGCATCTCGCCATTTTGATCGAAGAAATGCGCCGCGAGGGACTTGAGTTCTGCGTCTCCCGTCCCGAAGTTATCACGCGCGATGACGTATATGGGAATACTCTGGAGCCGATCGAACAGCTAATCATTGACGTCCCTGAGGAACATCAGGGCATCGTCATTGAGAAGTTGGCGCGTCGGAAAGGGGAATTGAGAACCGTTGAAAACTACGGCAGCAATGTTGTCAGGGTCGAGTTTGAAATACCCACCCGTGGACTCATCGGCTACCGGTCCGAGTTCCTGACCGACACGCGTGGTATGGGCATAATGGCTTCTCGTTTTGTCGGATATGGCGTGTGGCGGGGCGAGATTGCTTCGCGCAATCGCGGTTCTATTATCAGTATCGCCACAGGACCGGCGACCGCCTACTCGATTGAAGGTTTACAAGAGCGGGCCGTGATCTTCGTGGAACCGGCTGAACGAGTCTACAATGGCCAGATAGTGGGAGAGAATTCACGCCCCGACGATATGTCCTGTAACCCAACCAAACGCAAGAATCTGACCAATCACCGGTCATCCACGAAAGATATCGGAGTTACCCTCGATGTTCCGCGCAAGATGTCGCTTGAACAGGCAATGGAGTGGATCGCAACTGATGAATTGGTCGAAGTGACCCCGAAAGCAATTCGGATGCGCAAAGCGATACTGGATGCCCTGCAAAGAAAGCGGGCACAGAAGGCGCAGCCCATAATTACGCGGGGGCTTGGCGCCGCATCTACCCCACCTCCGGCATAGCTGGTCGCAATTGGAGACCCCCGACCCACGGTAACGGGCAGTCTGATTCTCACTGCTCCGATTCCCTCATGATTTCAGTCAGCCACGATACGTAACCGATTACACCAGTGTCAGTTACTAGTTTCACCTTAGCCTACTCCTCCTTTCTCGGTGCGTTCATACTGACCCAATGTGCTTGGCAAACCCTCTTGTAAAGTAATGAATTAAAGAATTCGCGAATTGCCTAATTCGCGGCATCTTACTGGAAATATACAAATTCTTTAATTTTTATATTGACGATATATGAACTGACACGTATAATTGTATGTGAATGGACATTGAGATAAAATCGAAGCGCTTGGCAAGGCTGGAAACAGACAAGGACTTCAACGATGGAAGACCACCTACCATCGTGAGGGCATTCAGAAAGGTGATGAACCTTATTCGACAAGCAGAGAATAGCCGTGATCTTTATGCATTTAAGTCCTTACAGATAGAGAA
>JAPLUP010000160.1 GCA_026397575.1 Candidatus Zixiibacteriota bacterium | reverse complement strand
GAACATACGGTGCAGCAAAGGAAACCTGCAGCGCCCCCCAGGTGTTGACAATGCCCCAACCGTAAGAGTTGTCGGGATTCGTTGCTCGACTAGCAGTAGTCATCATGGCCGCGCGAACCTGCATGTTTGTCCAGTCAGGATGCGCGCCCCAGATGACCGCGGCGGCTCCAGCCGTCAAGGGGCAAGAGAACGATGTGCCATCACCATAACCGTAGGCGCCATCGCTGCTTGCTGAGGCGAGATAAGCAGATGAACCGCGAGCGCAGACCTCGGGTTTCATTCGGCCATCGGCAGTCGGGCCCATGGAAGAGAAATAGGAAAGTGTGCCGGAAGAAGTGACAGCCCCAACCGAGATGATGCTGTCGGCATCGGCTGGCGCGCCCATGGTCGTGGCTCCGGGGCCACTGTTGCCAATTGAGTTGCAGACCAAAATGCCATAACGTGCAGCCTGCAGAGCGGCAAGAGTGCTGACACAAGTCTGACCGTTGTAATCTGGAGTATCATACCAGTCGGAGTAGCCGAGCGATGACGAGATAATGTCGGTGCCGAGAGCATCTGCGAACTCTACCGCCGCCTCCCAATTGTCTTCCTCAACCTGAGTCTCCGAACGAATGTCCTCTGTCTTGCATAGTATAAATGAAGCTTTGTAAGCTGGGCCATAGTGGATTCCGGGATTCTCGCCGCCACAGGCTGACCAGGTGGAAGTTCCATGACTCCAGGCGCTGGCATCGTCATTCACCTGATTGTCGACGACGGTATCATGAAAGACAAAGTCGTACTTCGCCAACAAACGGCCCTGATTGCGAATTTGCGTGAAGGAATTGTGCGATGTACGGAAGCCGGAATCGAACATGGAAATGATTACGCCTTGACCGGCATAATTCGAATCATGGCATTGCGGGACGCTGATCTGGGTGAGTTGTGCCGCGGAACTACCGTAAGAGAGTCCTTTGGAGTCGAGCCCTGATTTCTCTTGTTGAATGATCGACTTGTCATCCACAGAGGAGTCATTGCTTCTTAATCCTCTCGACGAAGGGAAACTTGCCGATCAGATCCAGCGCCGCCTGATCAACTTCAAACGATGCAGCGTTGAGCCATCTCGACGCCCAGCGGAGTTTGCCGCCGGCGTTCACTACCAGATCAACATAATGCTGATTCACCGGCAGGTCGGCAAACTCGATTGTGTTGATGCCATGTTTGGCACGACGCGCCAAGGCTCGCGGAGTGAGAGTCTCTCTGGCAGCCAGAGTCGCCGACTCGAACTGTCCTTTAGTATAGACTCCCTTGTCCGTAAAGAAAACCCAGACTTTGACTTCGCCATTCTCCTGGTGTTTCTCGATGTAGTGGGCGGCGTTTGACGAAAGCGCGATTGGTTGCTTTGGTCTAACCAGGTCCGGATACTGAAATGCCGGTTGGGTCTTGGCAGTTCCTGTAGCAGACACCAGCAGGATGGTCAAAGCGGCCCAACGGATCGATCGTGTCATTATTCACCTCTTGACAGGTACTAGTTGCAGTAACTTCTACTGAGTCAATATATTACAATCATCGTCGTTGTCAATGGCTATCTTGCTAAGTCGCGCCTCCATGTCGAACACTCCTGCGCCATCAAGATTATCGGCACTACTGCCCGTCTCCCTCTGCGCAGGTGGTCTCAATAGGTACGCCTTCGGGTCGTCAAGTGTGGGGTATTTCCCACAGTGTAACGGCAGACGATAACACTTTAGTTCTTGCGTAACAGCGTGACGGGCGCTGCGGGACGAGTAAGTATCTGTGAATCAGGCGGTTGGCTTTTTAGTGCGAATTCGGCAGGGGGATTGCAGAAGCATACGACGAAATGATTGGCGACGGAGTGTGATTATGAAAGTTAAGCTGCTTGACAACAGCGGTGTCTCGATGTTGGAAATGATGATTGTGGTGGTCGTGATAGGGCTATTGGCCGCGATTTCATTGCCGAATTTTGGGGGCGCGATAAAGAAAATGAAATTCGACAACGAAGGGCGCGACTTAGTCAGCGCACTGAGGTATGCTCGCAGCGCCGCCATTACACTTCAGCAGCCGATTGGAGTCTATTTCGATATTAGCGGAAAGAAGACGCAGACTTTTCTCGACCGTGTTAGCGTTGGCAGCAACATTTTTGAACCAGGTGACTCACTGCTTCGTTCAGACAGCCTGGAAGCTAGTGTCAGCTATTTTGATGCGACATTTTCCGGGCAAACTGTTGTCTTTCAGCCGGATGGCACGGCATCTGCAGGTGGTTACGTCGTTGCTCATGCGAGCACTGATGTGGGCTCGCGGTCGTTCACAATCGGGGTGACGGCAGGCAGCGGACGTGTACGGCTGGACTACTACAACTAAGATTGAAACAGTGCGCCACTCTTGCGGTGGCGCAGTCTCTATCCCCTCCCTCGAGTAGCCGAGCGGCTCAGAGTGAAAGCCGGTCGCTGGCGGGTCGTATTCGATCCGCCGTTTTTTTCTCCCTCCAGCTAATATTTTGAGCAGCAAGCGACGATAATAAAACTGACATAAGGGACTTAACATGTATGGGTATAGCGCAGAGCCAATAGTTTTGCGCCCAGTTTCCGCGAAATAGATACGGTTTAACATAAAGGTAAAATATGCTGTTTGGACAAGGAAGCAAGACAACCATCGGCCTCGATATTGGCGCCTCGTCCGTCAAGTGCGTCAAACTGGAGCGCCGGAGTGGTTCTTTTGCGCTTCTGGCAATGGAGATACGTGATCTCCCTCCGGAAGCGATAGTCTCCGATGAGATCAAGGATCGCGACACCATCATCTTCAACATCCAATCGGTTATGGACGCCTGTGATCCACACGCCAAGGACGTTGTCGTCTCGGTGTCGGGGCATGGTGTCATCACCGATAAGGTCACGATCGACCGCAAGACGGGACCGGAAGCGGAACAGGCGATTCTGTTCGAGGCGGAACAACGAGCGCCGTACGATATCGATGATGTCTCCATGGATTATCACATCATTAGTAACGACGAAGTCAACAACAAGATGGATGTCCTGCTGGTGGCAGCTCGAAAGGACTTCCTCAAGAGCTACCTCGATTTGGTCATCGATGCCAACCTTCGGCCGGTCATCGTCGACACAGATGCTTTCGCCGTCTTAAATGCGTACGAACTAAACTATGATATTCACCCGGAGCGAATCACCGCGCTGGTCAATATCGGCTACGACAATACAAACGTGGTCTTCATCAAAGATGGCTTGTTCCACTCGACCCGCGACGTCGCCGCCGGCGGACGAATGATCTTCGACACGATTCAAAAAGAATTCCGCCTGAATCAGGAGTTGACGATGAAGGCGATTAAGGGCGAGATGGAAACAAGCATCGATCAGGACATGCTCAAGGCAACAATCGTTTCCTCCGCCGAAGAGTTGATTTCGGGTCTGGAGGTGGCGTTTTCCTACTTCCGGTCGTTGGCGAAGGTTGAGAAGATTGACTGGGTGGTACTGTCGGGTGGGGGCGCGCTGATGCCCTACCTGCCGGAGTTTCTGCAGTCGAAACTGAACATCCCGATCGAAATCGCAAACCCGCTTCGGAACATTGAATATGATCCCGATCTCTTTGCTTCTGTGCAGCCGGAACGAATCGCTCCGCTTCTGGCAGTGCCGATCGGATTGGCAGCGAGAAAGGTACAATAGCCATGATAGAAATAAATTTACTCCCCAAGGAATACAAGAAGCGCGCCAACCCTCTGAGCTTCGACAAGAAGGTGATCTATGCCGGTATCACGGCGGCGGCTTTGGTGGTAGTGATGGGTGGTCTGACCTTCTATCAGAGTACTCAGGTTGGCAAGTTGAACAAACTGATAACCAAGGCGCGCATGGAGCAAAATCGCTACAAGAAAGACATCGCGGTAATCGATGCACTGACCGAGGTCAAATCCAAGATAATGGCGCGCGTTGATGCCATCGAGAAACTCGATCAGCGTCGCACTTTTTACATCTCTTTGCTGGAGGACCTGAACTCACGAATGCCGGAATATCTGTGGATGACCGGATTCTTAGAGATACCGGCGGGCAGTGAGCCACAAGGTGCTTCGCAGCCGGGTGGCAAAGGAAAACTGATGCGGCAGCCGGGTGGTACTACTGGGGCAGCCACAGCCGCTGCGCCGCAGGGCAAGCAGCCTCCGAAGCAAGAGGAAGCTACTGCGACTTCGACGCAAGGCAGTGCCGAAATTGAAGGCTACGCGTTTAGTCTCAACTCCATCGGCTCATTCATGATTGGCATGATGAAGTCAGACTTCTTCAAGAACGTCAAATTAAACCGTGCCGTTGCCGGTGACGTCGGAACGGTCACTGCCTATACTTTCAAGATTTCCTGTGACCTTAACTATGATGCCCATTTGATTCAGGAAAACCCGACCGACACCGACGAGGGGCTGCAGATCGGGAGCGTTCATGGATCGGATGATGAAGAAGGTTACTACGACGATGATTTTAACGACTATCAGGGGCAGTAGCTTCAACACTGAACAGTGAGAGCCGGAGGCAGAAATGGATTTTAGAGACCCGAAAACACAGAGACTTCTGCTGGTAGCACTTGGCTTCATCATGGTTGTCTACTTCTGGAATTCGAAGATATATAGTCCGCGTAGTCAGCGCCTGGACTCGCAACGCGCCAGCTACGAGTCGATCATGACGAACCTCAAGACCATTGAATTGAAAGCCAAGTCACTCGCAGGATTGCGCCAGGAATATGAGAGACTGCTCGACCGCTACCAGAACATCGAGCAACTGCTTCCTGAAGAGGAGCAGGTTCCCGATTTCCTGTTGCAGTTACATTCGGCTTCGATGTTGTCACAAGCGCAGATTACGGAAGTGACGCCGCAGATGGCAGGCGGAGAAGCATTCTACAACACATCGGAGTACAACGTCAGGTTCCTGGGCACCTACCATGAACTGGGACGCTTTTTGGCGGCAGTTGCCAACTTCCCGTTTATCACCAACGTCTCGCGCATGCAACTGAAAGGCCTGCCGCCGGAGGTTGCACTGGGCAAGAGCCCGACGGACCGGCACACTGCAGGGGACTTTGACTCCAAGTCGCTCGAAGCAAATTTCACGCTGTCAACCTACTATGTCAAGCCCGACGAGAAGCTCAAGGGCGTGCAGTTTGAGGGAGAGGAGGTCAGGCCATGAAAACCCGACTCCTGCCGTTCGTCTTGTCACTGTGCTGTGCCTGTTTGTGGGGTAGCGCCACGGCAACAGTCAAGGTGACCAATATCTGCTTGCAGAAGAGTTCGCAGTTCACCGAAGTGACACTTGTCTGCGATGGCGTCACGGAATTTACGCATCAGATTGTTGAGGCGACGGCAAACAAGCCATACCGCATCGTCGTTGATGTGAAAAACGCCGTGCCGGGTCTTCCGCAGTTTACTTTCAAGAACCTGCCGTCCGGGTCGATCAAGCAG
>JAPLUP010000619.1 GCA_026397575.1 Candidatus Zixiibacteriota bacterium | reverse complement strand
AACCGATGGCGATGACGCGGACGATTACGATTACCTATTTCGACGGCTGATCAACTCCGACAAACAGCGGCTGGTGACTATCAATTCCGATCTGGTAAACAGCCAACAGTTGCTCGCAAATCTGAAATCGCGACAGCAATCACTGGTTGATGTCACGGACGCCAAGCAGGCAGAGGAAACTCGGGCGGAGGAAGCGATCAGGCAGCGTGACCGGCTGCTGGCTCAGGTCAAGGGGCAGCAACGCCAAAAAGTGCGGCAACTTGAGGAAATGGACAGATCTTCACAAACCATCGGCGACATCTTCGAGGAAATCGAAGCCGAGCGCCGACAAACCGTCGACGCCATCTGGAAGCGTGAGCACGACTTTGCACTGCGACTGAAAGGCCGACTCTACTGGCCGGTGCGCGGTAGCGCGGTAGCCGGATTTGGACTGCGACAGGAAAGTGATACCCGCCTGCTGACCAAGAGCAACGGCCTTGACATTGCCGCGCATGCCGGGGGAAAAGTGGTTGCGGCGGCCACCGGCGAAGTGTTATATATCGGTTGGGCGCGCGGGCTGGAACGATTTGTCGTGGTTGACCATGGCGGCTCGATCTATTCGCTGTATGGCAACCTCGATCAAGTTTCCGTTAGTGAAGGCGATCAGGTTATTCGCGGCGAGCAGTTTGCCACGGCAATCGGTTCGCAATTACATTTCGAGATTCGCGACGGCAAAACCGCCGTTGATCCCGCCGATTGGCTCAGACGATGACGACTGCAAAAACACCGACTCTGCTTCCACAAACCGAACTCTACGAGCGACTCTGCCGCCTTTTTCATGAAAATCGCTTGCCGTCATCGCTGTTGTTCGCCGGCAAGAAAGGGGTCGGCAAATGGGCGGTTGCCAATCTTCTGGCCAGGACCATCACCTGCCAGAATCCTGCCGACAACTTCTGCGGAGAGTGCGCCTCCTGTCGACAGGCGGACAGTTTTTGTCATCCCGACATATACTACCTCGTGCCACTACCAAAGGAGAAGAAAGAGAAGGATAAGGAAGAGGATTGGTTCGATAAGCGATTGATAACTTACTTGCAGAAGAAGGCTTCGGGACCGTTCTCAGACGCATCCGAAGACGTCACCAGTTTCATCACCATCGATAACATCCGGAAATTCCAGAGCAATCTGTCACGGCATCCCAGCTTGTCTAAGTTCAAAGTCGGTATTATCTATGAAGCCGAGCGGATGCTTCCCGCTACGATGGATTCTCTGTTAAAGACATTGGAGGAACCGCCTCGCGATTCGTTCCTGATCGTCTGTACGGATCAGCCCCGCTTTTTGCTGGCTACGATTCGTTCGCGGTTGCAGCGGGTCAGCTTTCCGGCGTTGGAATCGAAGTTTGTCGAGTTGTATTTGCAGCAGAATTTCGAAATCCCGGAGAAAGAAATCGGAGTGGTCACGCGCTTTGCCGCCGGTGCGTTGTACAATGTCGAACAGTTGGTGGAGAAGGCGTTTTTTGACGCGCGCGAAACCGCGTTTGATTTGCTGACCAATGCGGTCACCATGCCGGCGTCTGACCTTGTCGTCAAGTGCTCCGGTAATGTCGCGCTCGAAAATCGCGAAAAAGTGGAACGGCTCTTGATTCACTGGCAGAGCATGCTGCGCGATCTGATGGTCATCAATGCCTTGCCCTTGCAAACCGGCATCGACCCGTCGCAAGCCTTAGTCAATTTCGACTATGCCGACCGCTACTTGGAGCACCGCGAGCGATTTGCATCATTGCAGCGGGTAGAACAACAAATCGAGAAACTGGAACAGGTGCGCTCCGAGTTGCGCCGCAATGTCAATCCCAAGATGGCAGCGATCAGCTTCCTCGTCGGATTGAATCAGCCCGGTAGCCCACCCAAAGCGTAGCGTCGGGTGGGATTCTTATTCCCCTCTCGAGAGAGGACCAAGGGGTTTGTCATTCCCGCGAAGGCGGGAATCCAGGAGGTGAGGGGCCGATGAAGCGAGTTACAGATTCCGGTTTCTCAAGCGACGGCCTGCAGCCACTACCACTAGTGACAGTAGTGATAGGACAGCGCCAGTCTCGACAATATTCAAGAATTGGTTCAAGGATTGCTTTGCGAGATAAGTTGCCGCCAACTGCCTATTGAAGATCATCGTGAAGTTTTTTAGACACGCGTCCAGGAAAACCCTAACAGACCCACTGCTGGACCAAGACAGTCCGTCAATATCGCCTATGCCAACCATGATCAGCGTAAAAACCGGAACAACGAGGAATAGAACCCACAGAATAGGCAACAGCAAGCTCTGGCCGCAATTTGAGAAGAGCCTATAGTAAGTGTGGAGAGAAATCAGTTGTTTCCCCCAACTCCACCCTCTACGTTCCATCTCCTTCTCGCTTACGTAGAACCAGTTGGCTCTAGAGTATTCTCCCGCATCGCTGTAGTTTGCCTGTAAGTCTCTGTACAATGCGGCAAGAAGCTCAAATCTGAGCGACGGCTCGGAGTCGCCCCGCCCTTGTTCGTCGCGAGTTGATACCGTCCCGATCGTTTCCTCAAGGGCTACTTCATCTCCTGCCAGTTGGCGCCCCCAGAGCAATTGCCTACCCTTCTCCTGAAACGCTAGGTGCGCCATTCGAATCCCGCGAATATTCGTTCCCCCGAGACTCACCTTCTTCATGTCGATGCGCCAGAATTCCACCTTCGACACATCATGAAGAGAGACACTCGTAAAACGGATAGCCGGGGGCAAAGGTCGCAGGTTCGCCAATTTTGCTCGGCCAGTAATGGTGCATCCTTCAAAACTCGCACCTACGTGAAAATCGGGGAAATCGAGTGTCAGCTCACTGAAACGCGCTTCCTGGAACAACACTTCTCGAACAAATACGCAATTCTTGATAATCACATGCTTCTCAAATTGTCGTCTGCTAAAATCAACAACTCCGTCAAACCTACAATTGGAAAAGATGATCCGCTTATTAAAAGACCCTCGCCTGGGGATCCAGTGGCAGTCAGGGAACTCTACTCCGCTAAGGTCAACTGTTTCGGAATCCGGATTGTCAAACGTTGCTCTCACTTCTTTCAAAAAAGCGTCGATGTTCTTGTCCTTGGCAGAGCTGTGCAAGACACAGTGTGAATCGGTTCCATACAAAAGTCGCCCGCACTCACTCTCATCGTTCATGACATACTTACACGTCGTTGAAATTGACACTTTTTCCAGAGTTACAGCCTGACCCAGCCCCGACGACGCTGATACTTCCAAGGGGAACTTCTGTTCCACATGGACATCCCTGGCCCCGGAAAGGCGTTCGCTACTTCCGCCGGGAAAGTCCTCTTTGCGAGAATCGTCTATGTAGTTCTTAAGTGCTCTTAACCCCCCAACAGCAAGTTTGACTATGGTATTTTGCCCAACTGCCCACTCAAGAAAGCCGAACTGAATGAAAAACTTCACTCGATTCCTTATGCTTGAACCTTCATAAAGCAACGAGATATCGAGATCGCTGACCTCCAAATTCGGATTGGACGTATGATAGAAATATGAGTAAATGATGCGCGCCAAGTCACTGTCAATCCTGTCATAGTTCGCTCGTACTGGATTGAAGAGGGAGACGTCGTCGTCGTCCAACTCATATACCGTTCCCTCCGCAGCCTTTTTTTCAAACCTCTTCCTGAACTTAAGCATTCTGCGCATGATTGGTTCTTCCACCGCAGTTGATAGGCCGATCTTGCTTAGAAGCTCCTGGGAAATGCGATACGTTTCATTCAGCGTCACTCCCTTCTGCCTGTCGTTGAGTTCAATGGGAAATTCGCGATACTGCGCTTCTGTCTGGGACGATCCCAGCCTGCTGAGTTTCACCTCGTACACTGTTTCAAAGTCTATCAAGTACATTGCCCTCATTCCCTTCTTACATCGGCATATGAACCGATCTCCGGCTTCACGCCTTCGCCCTACTCCAATAATTTACAACTAATGCTAATATATCTAATGACTATTCTGCGGCAAAGGGAAAATCGGCCTGAATTTTCCGCTCCATCGGGTCTTGCACTCTGCAGTATTCCAATTCCTGAACACTGTCAATCACTTAGCGCAGTGTGTGACCCGACGGCACCAACTTTTTGTAGCGTTTCACTGCAAAAGTCATCCCCATACCAGTTAGTAGAACGCTGGTTGCGGCACCGAAGGTCACCCCGGAGTGCTCTGTGGGTCGGGTGATTAGCGGCAGAGCAAAAACGAAGTTGGTTTTTGTGTTCTACCTCCTACTCGATCAGGAATCGCCTGCGGTCTAACGGCAACGACTAAGCTAATGAAATGCCGAACAATAACCGTTACGACCCAGGACATGTTCGTACTTCGCCGTGGTGAGTGAGTCTGTCGCTACAAACCAAGTGGCTCGCGCTGTCAGATACATGCCGTCCAGCTGACACGCTTTGATGTGCGGGTTTGCTCCGTAGGGGCACACTGCGTGTGCCCGCGCCGTCAGGAACCCTTTCCTGACGGAACATCAAAGCAACGGTGCCCCATCGACTCATGATGGGTCTTCGAATCGTGCGACGTTCGCCCTGAGCTCCGTCGAAGGGGCTTGTCGAAGGGCGTCCCGCGGATGAATGATTTACACCGTCAACCGGAACCCAGTAATAGAGCGTATCGTGACAACCGCGAGTCCGATCGACTTCGCTACCATAGCGGACGTTTGCGATGTCGATGACTTTATGGAGGAGCGTCCCCTTTTCCCCGCGACCCGTTCGCGTTTCCGACTCTTAGTAGTTTCGGATGAGTCGCTCAGACTGTGTCTGGAGAATCTCTTGTCCTGTCCGTGCCTTGGGCTCTGCCTAGGAGTGCGTGTCAGCGGCGCTGGCCATTCCCGCGAAAACGGTTGCCCCGGACAATCTTCGAACGACACAGCGAGACCGCACAGACCATTCATCCGCTAGAGGAAACACAGGTCGAGGTCCGCTTGTTCTTTGACATCGCGAATAGCAGTATTCGCGCCATATTGCAGATACACGCGGTTGCGCGGCCGTGCACCCCTACGAGAACTGACCAACCGCAAGCGGTGGGGCACCCCTGCACTACTTCAGGTTTCGTAACACTTCGGTTAGCAATCGCACGCCGTAGCCCGAAGCGCCTTTGGGGGTATATTCCGTACCGCGATGCTCCAAATACATGCCGGCGATGTCGAGATGCAGCCAGGGCACATTGCCGACGAAGTGTTTAAGTATAGTTGCCGCTACACAGGTTCCCGCCGGACGACCGCCGGAGTTTTTCATATCGGCAATCGGCGATTTGATCGCATGCTCATACTCAGGCCAGAGCGGCATTTGCCAAACCTTCTCGCCGGTAACCTCAGATGCTTTCTTAAATTGCGTGAGCAGGTTCTCCGATGTCGATAGCATCGCAGCGCCTGCATATCCAAGCGCCACAATCACCGCGCCGGTAAGGGTTGCGATATCGATCAGATAATCGGGCTTCATCTTGGACGCGTAGCCGAGAACGTCCGCAAGCAGCAGGCGACCTTCAGCGTCGGTGCTGATGATTTCGATGGTCTTGCCGATGCTGGTAGTCAGCACATCGCCGGGTCTATAAGCGCGACTGCCGGGCATGTTTTCACACGTTGGGATAAAACCTGTGACCGCAAGATTCGGCTTGATCTGTGAAATAGCCCCCATCG
>JAPLUP010000239.1 GCA_026397575.1 Candidatus Zixiibacteriota bacterium | reverse complement strand
CAGGTTCTTGCAGCGTGTCATCTCCGGCTCGGTCTCCTCGAGCGAATTCAACTTGGTCAGATAGACCATTTTGTTCGACGGGAGCAAGTCGACCGGAATCGAATCGCTCTTCTCTTTGTACTCCGTAGTGCCAATGTGGGGAGCAGCAATACGAAATTCGTCTGCCATTTTACCTCCTTGGAATTTATACTTTCACGATTTCAAAATTTTCGTTGTTCATCGACACTTCGACGTTCGACCCTTCGGGGAAACGGCCGTCGATAATGCCGATCGAAAGTGGATTAAGGATTTCCTTCTCAATCAAGCGTTGCAGCGGGCGCGCACCCATCTCAAAATTGTAACCCCGGGCCGCCAGCGCCTTCTTGGCATCCGTCGAGCAGACGATTGTCATCTTTTGATCCTTGAGAATGCCGTTAATCACCTTGAACTGGATATCAACAATCGTACCAATACCGACTTCCGTCAACGGCCGAAAAATGATCCACTCCAGGCGATTGAGGAACTCCGGTCGGAATTTCGTCTTCAAGACGTTCATCATCTCGTCGCGCTCCACCGGCTTGTTTTCGCGATAGCAGTCCAGAATGTAGTGCGCGCCGAAGTTTGAAGTTAGAATGACGATCGTATTGGTAAAATCAATCGTATTCCCCTGCCCGTCAGTGAGTCTGCCGTCATCCATGATCTGCAGCATGATGTTGAACACGTCCGGATCGGCCTTCTCGACCTCGTCAAAGAGGACGACGGAAAACGGATTGCGTCTGACTTTCTCTGTCAGCATTCCGCCTTGATCATAGCCGACATACCCGGGCGGCGCGCCGATCAATTTGGCGACTGAGTGTTTCTCCATGTATTCTGACATATCAAAGCGAACGATGTTCGATTCGTCATTAAACAAGAACTCTGCCAGCGTTTTGGCAAGCTCGGTCTTGCCGGTACCGGTTGGCCCCAGGAACAAGAAAGAGCCGATCGGGCGGTTGTGTCTTTTGATCCCCGATCGCGACCGTCTTACCGCCTCGGCAATCGTGGCAATCGCCTGATCCTGATCGACCACGCGCTTCACCAGGAGGTCCTCGAGGTGCAGCAACTTGGTCTTCTCGTCTTCCATCATCCGGGAGACCGGTATCTTGGTCCAGCGCGAGATAACAAAGGCAACATCCTCCGGAGACAGCGCCAACTCTTCCTGGTTGACGAACTGCTCCAGTCGGTCCATTTTCTGAAGGTTCTCCTGGAACCTGCTTATCTGAGTTTGTTCATTTTCCATTGTCTTTGACCCACCTGGCTACAATTATCGCCGCCGACGCTACTTGACACGTTCCTTCCAGAGCGAATGCAATTCCTCAAATTCGTCGTTAAAAGCCCGCAGCTTGGTTCTTGTCGTTTCATCGAGTTTGTCGTCGCTGGTTACAGCGTCCTTATCCGTAAGCAGCGACTTAAGCTCATCTGCTTTCTTCTTGAGTCCTTCAAGGCCATTTTTGGTGCGCGTACAGTTTAGACGAAACGACGCACAGGCCTCATCCAATAGATCGATTGCCTTGTCCGGCAGGAACCTATCGCCGATGTAGCGCTGTGACAGTCGGATTGACTCATCAACGACGCTATCGGGAATAGTCAGATTGTGATGCTTGCTGTAGACATTGCGCACGCCCGCCAAAATCTCCTGCGCCTCGTTGAACTTTGGCTCCTCTACCATCACTCTTTGGAAACGACGATCAAGCGCTTTGTCCTTTTCGATGTACTTGCGGTATTCCTCATTGGTCGTTGCGCCGATTACCTTGAATGCGCCTCTCGCCAACGCCGGTTTGAGCAAATTCGCGGC
>JAPLUP010000077.1 GCA_026397575.1 Candidatus Zixiibacteriota bacterium | reverse complement strand
ATGAAGTTCCCCGCCCACTCAATGCGGCGTTTGCCTTCAGAGGCCAGTCCGAGATCCTTAACATCATATTTTGCCATCTTCTATTGTTCCCCTATTGGTTACGCGTCTCGCTTGAGATCATCAGCCTTATCAGTTCTCTCCCAGGTGAAATCCGGATCGGTTCTGCCGAAGTGTCCGTATGCAGCCGTCTTGCGGTAGATCGGGCGTCGCAGATTCAACATGTCAATGATGCCTCTCGGTGTCAGCACGAAGTGTTTTTTGATCAACTCGACAATGTGCTCATCCAGAGCCCCCGATGTTTTGTCGGTGAATACCATTATCGACACCGGGTCGGGCACACCGATGGCATAGGCCAGTTGTATCGTGCACTTGCGCGCGATACCGGAAGCGACGACGTTTTTCGCAATGTAGCGGGCCATGTATGCCGCTGAGCGGTCAACTTTGGTCGGATCCTTGCCGGAGAAAGCGCCGCCACCGTGCGAGGCCATGCCGCCATACGTGTCGACAATGATCTTCCGTCCGGTCATGCCGGTATCCGACTGCGGGCCGCCAATAACGAATTTACCGGTCGGATTGACATAGAATTTCGTCTTGTCATCGATCATCTGCTTCGGAATAATCGGTCGCACGATCTTATCGATGATTTCCTGCCATGATCGGCAAAGGCATCAGTTCGGGTGTCTCGTCACAGGCGTAACCGGTCATCAGCCCCTGATCTCCGGCGCCACCGATATCAACCCCCTGTGCAATGTCGGGAGACTGCGAGCCGATCGTGTTGAGGATGGCGCACGAGTTGAAGTGGAAACCATACTCCGGCTTGGTATAACCGATCTCTTTGACAATCCGCCGCACCAGCCCGTTGATATCGCAGAAGCCCTGGGTAGTGATTTCGCCGCCGACAACCACCAGGCCGACCGTGACAAACGACTCGCAAGCCACGCGGCTGTTGGCGTCCTGCGCCAGTAGGTCATCCAGCACACCATCGGAGATTTGGTCGCAGAGCTTATCCGGGTGTCCCTCCGTGACCGATTCGGAAGTGAAAAGGAATTTGTTTACCGCCATATCGTGATCCTCTGTTAGATAGTATTTTTTCCTGATTGCCTTGATGCAGCCACCGTTTTCGCCGCCGCTCACAGGACGACAATCGGAAAACGTGCCGCAATGCCTGTCCTACCCGGTAAGCCGCTCCTCACAGTAGTCTACCACAAGACATCTACATGATACGCAGTTCACCGACTTCGGAATAGTCTCCGAGATTGTACGTGCCGTTGGCATCGTGCATCACCACATCGTTGCCGATCAGCGATTTTTCAATCGTGCAAGAAACAATCTGCGTTTGGTCGGCAATGATGCTATCGCGCACAATCGAGTTGCGCACGACACTGTTCTTGCCAATTGAAGCGTACGGACCGATTATCGAATTTTCGATCACGGCTTCGGGCGCAATGTAGGAAGGGGAGATGATTACCGAACCATCACGGTACGCCGAGGACGCTTGTCGATCGAGCAAAAAACGATTAGTTGACAGGATCGTCTCTTTATGGCCACAATCATACCAGCCGGTAGTCGGAAACGTGTGGATGGTTGACCCCTTCTTGATTAGCAGGTCAAACGCATCGGTGACCTGAATCTCCCCGTGCGTAGTGATCCCTTTTTCGATAACTTCGGTAATGCAGTCGAAAAACTTAGCCGTATCCTTAATATAGTAAACGCCGACAACCGCCAGATTCGTCGGCGGATTCTCCGGCTTCTCAACCAAATGGACAATGCGGTCACCGGCGGTTTCTACGACTCCAAAAGCGCGCGGATCGGCAACCTCTTTGACCACCAGCGTGTTATTGCCCGTCGCGATCATTCCTCTCCAGTCCAGTTCCACAATCGTATCACCCAGCACTATCAGCAAATCTTCCGAACGGCTGACAATACCAAGATAGACGGCATAGCCGAGACCGTAGAGCTTCTCCTGTGCGATAAATCGCGCATTGAAGTTGTAGTTGCTGCGAACGAACTGCTCGATCTGCTGCTGGCCGCTTGGCCCGGTGACAAAGATGATCTCGCTGAAATCCAGCTCCAGAATCTGATCGACGATGTGACCGAGAATCGGCTTTCCCGCGACCTGCAACAGGCATTTGGGAGTGCTGTAAGTGTGCGGGCGGAGACGTCTTCCTTCGCCGGCGACCGGAATAACGACTTTCATTACGACCTCAACCCGGTTTGACCAACTTCAACCAGTCAATAAGGATAAACTGTACCTGCCCGATCAGCAAACTAATTCGCCCCATTACCGTGTAACCAAAATGAGCGCCAAACGCGATCATAATAAACCAAATACCGACCCGGGCGCTTCCGCCAAGCACACCGGTGTGTTCCTTGGAAAAGTAGAAATAGGTCAGGGTCGTCAACACGCCGAAGAAGATGATCAGGTTCAGGGGATTCAGCAGATTGACAAACGTACCGGCAATTTGTGGTATCAGGCGGCCGTGAAGCTCCGACATCAGATAGATTCCGGCGGTATTCCCCATCACAAACGCCAGCGGGTAGCGCGATATCCACGATGCCTTCGGGAAAAAGCGCGTGAACATCAGCATACCCAGAGCACCGGCAAACAGCAAGAAACCGATCTTCATGATATGAAATCCCGGATGATCCCCCGCGGCAGCGTTGACCCAGTGCTGGCTGATCGGATCCACCAATTGCTGCAGAATCACCGAGTGATAGACGAGGCCGACCTCATAGCCGGCCGAGAGACCGGCAAAGACATGCTCGGCCAGTCCGTAAAACGGATTGTCCTTGTACAGGAAGGAAAAAAGCGAAAGCGTAAAGAAACCTGCCAGCCAAAGCCCGAGAATCTCCATCAGCCCTTCGACTCCTTCTTCTTTCGCGTCACGAAAAATGCGACGTTGCCGGCGATTACAAAGCCAATGATCAGCAAGTGCGCCAGAGACTGCGAATCCATACCGATCAGCGCCATGGCCGGTTTGTTGACCAGCATTTCGTATTCGGCGGCCCCCTTCATTCCACCGAGCAGCCCCGTCATCTGCTTTGCCTGCACGTAACTATAAAACTTCGGCGCCATCACCGCCGTCACGCCAGCCCCCATCGGTTTGCTAAACTGAGCATTTACGATCGAAATCCAGTTGTCGACAATCCCGTTGTCCGCGACGATGAAGATGAAACTGATCTGATCGTAGTTCTTCACGGTTTGCATCAACGGCAACTTCGCCAGCGGCGTGCCGTACTGGTCTGACGGATAGATCGACTCAATCGAACTACCCATTCCGAGTAGCACCGCCGTGTAGTTGGCCTTGTAACCGAGATTGACGTAGTCCACTCCATAGATCTTGTGATATAGCTCCGCCATCTCCCTCATCGTACGGTCAGCGATCGATGGTCCACCCAGAGGAATAGTTGTCATCGTGATTACTTTGAGATTCTTGCGAAACATCTGGTGCAACGCCCCGATTGACATGGGCCGGGTCTCGGCGACGGTTGAAGGATAGTAGTCGAAAGTCAACATTACCACTGAACTGTCAGGCAACGCCTCGATGGTTTCATACAACTGCCGTGCTTCCGGAGTAATGCCAAGCTTCATTTTCATCGGCACCAGCAGCGGGAAGATCACCGCCAGTGCGACCGCGAGATAGATCCAGCGGCGGTCAAGTTGGGAAATGCGTTGCCAGAAATCCATCTCAGGTTTTCCCCATGTAAGTGCGTTCGATACCCAGCATGATCCGCAGCGAAGTAGCCGCCGCTCCCAGAGCTGCCCCGATAATAATGCCGCGTTGTACTGCGACATTCACGCCGCCCATGACGTAAGTGTTAATCAGATTCGGTAGTTTGGGGTGAATGGCAACAAATATTCCTTCGCCCACCGGCACGCGCCAGAGCATGACAATCGTCGCCGTCAGCAGCAACAACGTTGCTTCCGCATTGCGTGCGCGGAAAGCGCGAAATGCAGCCGATGCGACATAAAACGCCAGCATGGCGAACATCGTGGCCATCATCGGCGCGCTCAAGTTGATGAAGAACCAATCGTAGATCGAACCGCCGTCCGTGCCGAAAAGAGGCGACCAACTGACAGGTAGCACCGACGGTATAGCCATCACAGCCACCGACAAAAGCAGCGCCGCGTTGTTGAGCCACCCCGTCTCACGCCGAACTACCGGCCGCCAGTTGACGCGCACGATTGAAACTACGCCTAACAGCAGCGTGAACCCTCCGATTACGGTCGTCCACTGTAGCAATTCGCCTTCCATGTCGCCGACTTTCTCAGGATTGAGAATGAATACGGCAATCATGGCCAGGCCGGACAAGAAGGCGATGGCTATCGGCAGCTTCGTCTTCATCAACGCACCTCGAACAGACTGCGCATCCAGTCGCCACCCAGGTGCGTCGTCACCATGAACGTTCCGACCAGAATGGCAGCTATGATTAACACCTTCATGAAGTCCTGCCCTTTGAGACCACCCAGCATCAGCGGCTCGTGAGACAGATAGGCCGATGCCGCAAATAGCTCTTCACCCATGAGCGTGTAGTCGCAGGCGGCAATAAAAAACGGTAATTGCTCCGGCTGTGCCGTGCCGGCGATCTGAATCGATCCGGCGGCGTTGCCGGTCTCCGCCAGCAGCAGTGATTCGGCATAGAACGCCCCCATCATGATATTCGCTGCCGGGCGTTCGCGCATCATGTAACCGTTGACGGTTGCGGTGTACGCGAATTGCTCGCCGGCGACATAGCAGACCATGTCTTGATTGTAGGAGTCGGCGCGTCCTTCAGTCAAATAGGACTGCTGCACTACTTCCTGTGCGGCGGCGAGCACCATCGGATAGCGCACCGGCACATAGAGTGGAGTTTCGTAGCGCGCCGTGATCAGAGCCACGCGACCGAGAATTGACAGCCCCGCTAGTGTGTCGATCTTGTCAATTTCGTCAATACCAGGAATGAACAGCACCGGTTTGCCCATTTCGGTAGCGCGCCCCACGGCATCCTCGACCTCGTCCAAACCGGCGATCTTGCGGACAAACAATTTGTCACCGCGTCTGGCACGTTGAGTGTAATATAGTACCGCCGCCGAGAACACGGCGGCAACGATGACGGCATTGATACGATAGGTGCGAAACCATCCGGTCTCAACCGCTGAGGCGCCGTTGGCAGCAAACAGTTCCGGTATCAGCAACAGTAC
>JAPLUP010000121.1 GCA_026397575.1 Candidatus Zixiibacteriota bacterium | reverse complement strand
CTCCTTGATGTAGGTGTCGCCGTTGCCAGGGAGCAGATAACCCGACTCAAGGCCGGCATACCCGGTATAGGTCTCGTCAATGCCGCCCAGGTTGGAACCGGTGCTGATGTCGTAGGCGCCGATTGCGTTCTTGATGATCAGGTTGTTGCCGTATGACCCGATATTCGGTGGGTTCGGCGGGATGTAGTTCCAAGTCCTAACCGCATAAAGACTGCTCGCGCTGACGTCAATCGCATAGTCATACTTGTTGCCGTCGAAACCGAAGAACAAGTCGCCTTCCGGAAAAGTGCGGCTGTAAGTAGTCGATACAACTCCCGTGCCGAACGATGCTGTTACGGAGACGTAAAGATAAGCGTTGTCGTACGCGAAGTTCAGTCCTTCGATGTCGTACTTCTCGCCACCTTCACCGCCAAGACCCGGGGATGGCAGAAAGCCGATACCATTCGGATAAAACACTGGCGAAGTGTTATTGTTGCCGTCAAAATCCGTCCAGCCAGCACCGCTGGTATAATACGTCCACGGCACACCGTAAGCCGGAGCGGTTATGAGCGCCAAGCCGACAGTCAGCAGTAACATAAGTAAGAGCTTCTTCATTCTATCCTCCAAAAGGTTAATGCTATTCATCACTCCTTGCTTAAGCAAACGCCGTGCCATATTGAGGCGGTTTTCCCGAAAGATAAGTGGTTGTCAATCAATAGATTGTCGAGGTCATTCGTTTCTACTGTTTTCGGCAGGCCACGATTGCGTTCTGGTTGTTCAGTTTTTCGACATACTTCTTGACTATCTTTGGGTCTCATGCTGTAAGCGATTGATATTCAACAAACTAACAATTTTCGTCGATGTCGAAATCGCTAACAAAAAAAGGTCTCTGACAACAGAGACCTTTTTCTTGCATTAGCTATTATCAGGCAACTACTTACATGGTGCCGGTTGCCCGGTAACTGACATTCTCACAACACTGTATGCTGGGTGGACAGCGCCCGTGCCGTCAGGAATGACGCCATAGAGCGTGTTGGAAGGCTCGATAGTTGTCGTATCAACCATGATCTCGCAGACATCAATAGCCCTCTTTGCTCCCGGCTCGGCCGTGAAATAGAGTTTGGCAAGAGTGCCTTTCCCGACGCCCAAGGGAGGGGTGCTGCCGTTGATATCTGCCAGAAGACCGACCAGAACCTGCTGCAATGAGTCAACTGGATGCACCGACCTGACAGCGAAGTATTCAGCGCGACCTTTCCAACTCACGGAATCATAATGCATCTTGAAGTTTTTCCCTTTGACAATCAACGGGAAAGTCATTGCAGCCAGTTTCTCGTCATTGTCCCAACCCAACTCAAAGACAAAGTGATTGGGTTTCACTTGGCGCACAGTAACTTCCGCCTTGTCTGCCTTCCCGTACGGGTCCTTCGGCTTGTTTTGAGCCAGTAGCGTAACCGTAAACAGCACAATGAGAACCGAAGCGAAGATGAGAAAGTGTTGCTTTTTCATTCATTTCCTCCCTGTAGCTAAGTTATCCTTGCTCTAATTTCCTTATCTCTTGTTCAATCGTTCTTCTTACAACCGAGGCTGGGTATTGTTTCACGAATTCCTTGTACGCCTCAAGCGCCCGCACCTTATCCTTCTTGGAGAACTGGTAAATCATTCCGACCCTTAGGAGTGCGTCGGCCGCCTGCGCCGATTTCGGAAACTGCCCCCGCAACTCAAGAAACTGCGTGATCGCCTGGTCATACATCTTGTTATGTGAATAAAACGTTGCCAGATAGGAAGAGGCCATCAACATCAGGCGTTTATCCCCGCTGTTCTTGGCCAAATCCTTCAGTTTTTCCTCCGCCTTGCTCACCCACTGTGCCGCCAAAACTGGCTGCCCAATTTTCTTGAAAAAGTCGGGGAGGTACATCATGATTTGGAGGGACTGCGGTGTATTCGGATAGCCATTGATCAGGTTGAGGTACTCCTGTTTAGCGCGATCATACTCGCCCTGATCTTCGAAGCTCTGTGCCAGCATCTGCTGCGCTCCGATTTGCAGGAGTGTTGATTGCGGGAAAGCATCCGTCAGCTTGCGCAGGTACTCTCGCCCCGAGTCGTAGCGCTTGTCCTTAAACTCGATCGTAGCCAGCTTCATCAGCGAAGATGCAATCACACTCGAATCGCCTGCACTGCTGACAATATCCTGATACATCTGCACCGCTTCATCCTTGCGGTCGAGTCGGCCAAAATAGAGATCGGCAATCATTCCTTTGGCGGCATCAACAATGTTGCCGGTGGAATCCTTGACTGTTTCCAGGAGACTGATCGATTTCTGGAAGTCTCCCTTGAAGTTGTAAGCCTCGGCCAGCAACCGGGTTGCCGCCATGGTCAGAGGACTGTGTGGGTAACTGCTCACAATTTTCTGGTAATAGCTGATTGCCCAGTCGGCCTTTTGCAGTGCTATCGCCGTATCCCCGATAGATTGGTAGTGTTCGACGATAGCTTTGGGAAGCGTCATCACATCCATCGCCGGAAACATTTTGTCTACTACAGGCGGGTAAAATAGATCAAGCAGCTTGGCATAAGCCGCTTCGGCATCAACCCAGTTGCCCTGGCGCTCCGAAGTACGACCAAGCAGCAACAAAGCCTCGCTCTGATGCTGTGGCGAGAAGTATTTGGTTTCGATGATCTGATTGAGTGTCGCCACAGCCGAGTCCGGTTGGCCGCCGGTCACCATCAGATTTGCAGCCACGACCAAGGCCTTACCCGCCAGGAATGCCGCTTCCTGTTCTGTGGTCGACAATGAAGATTTGCTTTCCAGGTTGGGGAAGAGGGTTTCAAACAAGGAATAGGCCTTCTGGTAGCCGCTCACTAGATTCAGGTAATCCTGCGTCGAGCGTAACTCCGGCTTGACACCATAATTGGTCACTGCCTTCTCGGCGTCGAGAAAAGCCTTCTCCACCCGATAGCGTTTTGCCTCCGGCTGGTAGCTCGAACACGATACCAGCAGAATCGCGCACGCGAGCAGCAGTGTTGTGAACAATGTGATTGTCTTCATAACTCCCTTTAGCGCCATTAATTTAGTTTATCGACCTTCCGGTACAAATCTTCAGACCGTGATTTGCCGCAATGAGAACACCAATAGAAAATCTGTCAGAGCAGGATAGCCTGTGTTTCATTACGGTAAGTTGTCCCGAGCTTTCGCCTCTGTGGACTCATTCCCTGAATCCTACAAAATGGTAACGTCCACTCAAACCATTGTCAAGCTCAATTGCTCTTTGAACGCAACGCCTGACATTTCGTTTGCGACCTCGGGCGGAATCGCTATTATATTCGCGATGCATCAATTTGCCCGCCATACCCTCGATTCGCTCGAGTTCACCCGCATCAAGGAGGAAATCGCCAAACTCTGCTTCTGCGACGGTGGCAAGAGACATGTCGAGCGTATGCTCCCTTCCAGCGACCCGCTTACGATCGAAACCGCTTTGCAGGAGACACTGGAGATGCGGGAGATCATCGAGTTCGAAGAAGCGATTCCACTCGAGCAGGTTGAGAAGGTCGAAGCGCTGGTCGGCAAGATCAAAGTGGTAGGATCGATTCTCGATCCCGAGCAGCTCAAACGAGTGGCGGACTTTCAGAAAATAATCGTGGCACTGCATCAGTACCGCCGGAATAAGGAAACGAAATACCCGCGCGTCAGCAACTATCTGGGGCAGTTGAAACCATTGCACGATCTGATCCTGCGCATC